>JAGBDG010000158.1 GCA_017937625.1 Muribaculaceae bacterium
CGTCAACGCCGAAGTCATCGCCTCGACATTCGACGAACCAGCCGACCGCCACGTGAAGATCGCCGGCATAGTCCTCGAGAAGGCGAAACGCCTCGTCGAATGCGGCCACGACGTTGTAATCCTGCTCGACTCGATAACACGCCTTGCCCGCGCCTACAACACTGCCCAGCCCGCATCGGGCAAGATTCTCAGCGGCGGTGTCGACGCCAACGCTCTCCAGAAGCCCAAGCGATTCTTCGGCGCTGCGCGCAACATCGAAGGCGGCGGCTCGCTCACCATCATCGCCACCGCGCTCACCGAGACAAGCTCGAAGATGGACGAGGTGATTTTCGAGGAATTCAAAGGCACGGGCAACATGGAGCTCCAGCTCGACCGCAAGCTCTCGAACAAGCGCATCTTCCCCGCTGTCGACATCATGGCATCGAGCACACGCCGCGACGACCTCCTCCTTCCGTCGAGCACCCTCAACCGCATGTGGATTCTGCGCCGCTACCTCAACGACCGCAACTCCGTCGAGGCTATGGAATTTATCAAGGACCGCATGGAGCGCACGCTCGACAACGACGAGCTTCTCCGCACCATGGGCGACTGATTCCCACCACCCTTCAAAATTCAAAAAAATACGGACCGACTTCCGAAAAGGAGCCGGTCTGTTTATTTTACGAGCGTTTGCGGTATGTGAACGCCGCCACGGCGCAGAGCGCGGCGGCAATTGAGCCGAGGCAGGCAAACTGTGTCCAGAGGTCGGCGACAGAGGCGCCCTTGAGATATATCACCCGCATTATTTCGTTGAAATAGCGCGGAGGTATCGCATAGGTGATGATCTTTTTCGCTGACGAGGTTGAGGGTAGGCACGAAACCGCACAGTATGATGAGCAGTATCACTATCAGCGCCGGTATCATGAAGTTACGGAAGTTGAGAGTAGGGTTGTAGCGGTTTGCCACAGTGACGTCAGGCGTTTTTTCAGTCATCCCGTTCTGAGTTTGCCATTGGGCGAGGGTTGTCATTATCGATTCGGATACATATCTTGCCCCGAGCATTCCTTTTATGGAGTTGACGCCGTTGGCTTCGATGTCAATCTGCGACATGTCGCGCTCCCAATGCGGAGGAATTATCTCATCGGATTGGTAAGACCTATGTATTCAAAGGCTGAACTGTCCGAGATAACCATAGACAACGTAATATATGCTTTGGACTCCACAACCATATCAACCAGCATAAAGCTCGTGGCATGGGCATTGGACAAATACAGCAAAGACGCTGTAAAGATGCACACATTGCTTGATCTGCGTGGAAGCATACCGACCAACATTCATATCACCGATGGGAAATGGCATGACAGCAACGGACTTGACATGCTGTCGCCGCAACCATTCGCCTTCTATGTGATGGACAATGCTTATGTTGACTTCAAGGCGTTATTCAGATTCCATCAGTCACAGGCATTCTGGGTATGCCGTCCGAAAGAGAACATGAAATTCATGACCATCGGGCAAATGGAAATCCCCGATGCAAAGTCAGGCATCATAGAAGACTCCCGGATTCGGGTAACCGGATATAAATCGAGTAAACTCTATCCTGATGACATGCGGCTTGTACGGGTATATGACCCGGACAATGACACAATTGTGGATTTCATATCCAACAACTTTGAGATCAGCGCCTTGGAGACATCCAATCTCTACCGCCACCGTTGGGATATAGAGGTTTTCTTCAAATGGATCAAACAGAATATTGTCGTGAAGACCCTTTGGGGATTTTCCGAGAACGCTGTAAAAATCCATCTTTGGACTGCTGTCATTGCCTATCTTACGGTAGCTCGAATAAAGGCCGATTATAAAAGCTGCTATTCTATAACCGAAGTGGCAACCCTTATCAGAATCTCTGCTTTGGAACGTGTGGAGTTACAACAAATTCTAACCAAGCAAGACTTGTCAACCAATTCAAATCAAAATGTCAAAGAACTCTCTTTATTTGATGATTTCTAAACTAACGCGATTTTATCGCACCAGTAATATTGCAGGATTAATGAATACTATCGCATAAAGTACTTTTTGTTATTGATCAATTATTCAAAAAATCGCTATTTAGTCTGATAGATCATACTTTAGTGGCTTCTCTCAGAAAACGTGAATTATAAACTATATAAAGTATGATTTAATATACTTTTGTTTGGTGAAGTAAGAATTTCTTCATATTTTTGCGCAAAAGTATATTATATAAGACTATGGAACTAAAAGAAGCAATGAAACAGCGAAGAGAAGCGTTGTCACTGACGCAACAGGATCTTGCGGAAATGTCGCAGGTCGGACTCGCCACAATCAAGGACATTGAGCGCGGTCAAGGGAACCCGGCGTTGAGTACAGTGATGAAAATTCTTGAAGTTCTCGGTCTCGAGATTGATTATCGCATCCGAAGGACTGTATGAGACAGCTTGCAGTATATTTCAATGATACTAAAGCCGGTGTGTTGACTGAACAGTATCCAGGAACAGGATATTCTTTCCAATATTGCAAAGATTATCTGAATTCTTCTTTGCCGCCAATTTCAACGACAATGCCTGTACGGAGTGAAATGTATACTTCGGATAACATGTTTCCTTTTTTCTCGAACATGCTTCCAGAGGGCGCTAACCGGCGCATTATATGCCGTTCTCTAAGAATCGACGAAGACGATTCGTTCGGACTGCTCGAGGCTATGGCGGACAAAGATTTCATAGGTGCCGTAAGCGTTAGGAGGATTTACAATGACTGATATAAAAAACTGTCCGTCCATTCTTAAGGAAGGATACGATACATATAGTCCTAAAGCCGTTAAAGAGCTATTCGGCGGTGTAAGAGTAAAGCCCTTTCTCGGGTTTGATATTGACGAGTTCCGCAATGTGAAAGAGATTGTAGAGGCAATGCACCGCATATCTGTGTCGGGTGTACAGGAAAAATTCCCGGGCGTTATTTCTGCAGGCGAAATCAGAATATCAGGAGAAAATGAACGCTCGACACATATTTTGAAGCCGGCTCCATGGGACAAGACGCTGCGCGACCGTAAGCAAATTCCGGCGAACGAGCATCTTACTATGCAGATAGCGTCGCAAGTCTATGGAATACTTACGGCATATAACGGTTTGTGTTTTACAGCAAAAGGTCAGCCGGTTTATATCACGCGCCGTTTCGATATCCTGCCGGACGGTTCGAAACTTCCGATGGAGGATTTCGCATCCTTGATAGGCAAGAATGAGCAGACCGCGGGTAAACAATATAAATATAGTGGCAGTTATGAGGACATTGCCAAAGCGATAAGAACAAATGTAGCCGCTTGGATGGTCGATATGGAGCGGTTCTACGAACTCGTCGTTTTCAATTATATTTACGCAAACGGCGATGCGCATTTAAAGAATTTCTCGCTTATCCGCGTAGGTCAGGATTACAGGCTGGCGCCGGCATACGATCTGCTGAACACCGGCTTACACGTTGAAGGAATGGATCTGGGTCTTAACGACGGCTTGTCGCCGGACATTGAAAAAAGCGATGTTTTCGAGAGAACCGGTCATCCTTGCCGTCTTGACTTCAAGAGATTCGGAGTAATAATTGGTTTGGTAAGAAAACGAATCGACAGAATTCTTGATAAGTATACCGCATTCCCTGAGAAAGCAAAAAGCCTTGTAGACCATAGTTATCTGTCAGAAAAAGCAAAGAGAAACTATATAAGTATCGTAAACGAACGCATAAGCCGCTTTATAAGAGAATCAGAGTGATAAATGCCTGAAAGTTCCGTTTATAAACTAAACTTTTGAGGGAAATGGTGAAAGTTTCGATTATGTAGGAAACTTTTGTCAGGCGGAGACGAGGACGGGGATTGAGGTGGCGCGGAAGATGCGGTCGGCGATGCGGTCGAGTTCTTCGCGGGAGACATGGACGAGCGATACCTCGGGAGTGGGGCGGTCGATGGTGTAGAGCATTATCTCGCGGGGACAGATAAGCTTGTATGCCTCGATGAGAGCTGCGATTTCGTCGTCGGTGCTGTTGTCTACCGTGATGCCGTCGTGGCTGCCCCGGGTAATCATGGTCTGTACGATTCCGCCTTCGCCGAACGAGGCTATGCGTCGGATAGTGGCGTCGAGGTCGTAGCCAGGTGCCGGACGGTCGAGCAGCGCAACGGTTTCGGGGATGGCACTGTCGAGCTTCATGATGTTATTGTCGACCTTGCGCAGAGCGTCAGCCACGTCCTTGTCGCCGAGACGGGTCGAGTTGGTGAGGACGCTGATTTTGACATCGGGGAAAAACTCGTCGCGCAGGGCGATGGTGTCGTCGATGACTCCTTCAAAATCGGGATGGAGCGTAGGCTCGCCGTTGCCGGAGAAGGTTATGACGTCGAGACGCTCGGCAGCCTCTTTCATCGCCGACAGTTTAGCGCGGAGGTCGGCGTACACTTTCCCGCGCGGCGGTATGCCCGTTGTGCCGGGTCCCTGTGCGTTGAAGCCAGCCTCGCAGTAGAGGCAGTCGAACGAACAGATCTTGCCGTCGTCGGGCATGAGATTGACGCCGAGCGAGGCACCGAGCCGGCGCGAGTGGATGGGACCGAATATTGTCGAATGAAAGAGAACCCTTTGCATGTTATTTGATTTTACGTGTAAAAATCCTTGAAATCTGCGATATTATCAGTCCGGTGAGGACTATGGCGAGGAAAACAGCCGCGACATCGCCCCACTCGAGGCGTACGGGATAGACGTCGACCGACAGCGACGCCGGATCTGCCGAGAGGCGGATGATGCCGAAGTATTCCTGGACAAGCGAGAGACCTATGCCGAGTATGATGCCGGCGATGCCGCCGGTAACGGTGATGAGCCATCCCTCGCTGATGAAAATGTTGCGCACGAGGCTTCTGGGAGCGCCGAGCGAGCGGAGAGTCGCCATATTGTCGCGCTTCTCGATGACAAGAAGGCTGAGCGTCGATATGATGTTGAACGAGGCTATGAGGAGGATGAAGATGAGCATGAGGAAAGTAATCCATTTCTCCACTTCTATCATCCTGAACGTCTCAGCCTGTTGCTGGCGCTGTGTCAGTACGGTATAGTCTTCGCCGAGCTCATCGCGCAGTTTTTTCGCAATCCTGTCGGCGGAGGAGGCATCGGCGAGCCTGATCTCCAGCGCTCCCGCCTTGTCATCATCGTATTCGAGCATTCGCCGTGCCTCGGAAAGAGGAATGAACATGAAGTCGGCGTCATATTCCGGCTGGTCGACGCGGAACACGCCGGTTACGGCAAGCGGAGCCGACAGATACGATGCTGCGGGGTTCGCCGGATTGATGCGTCCCGAGCGTTTCGGCACATAAAGCTCCGCCGCGCGGTAGAGCGACGGGCGCAGTCCCATGTCCATTGCCACACCGACTGAAATCTGTACGCCGCTGACGTGTCCGGGGATATTGCTGCCATCCTCGTATTCGCCGTCGATGAGCAAGCCGTCCATGTCGAGCACCTGCGGCGCCGATGTTGCGTCGATGCCCTTGAACACTACGGGCATCTGCCTGTCGCCCGAAACGAGCAGACCGCGCTCGGTGAGCGACGGCGTCACGGCAGCCACGCAAGGCGTCTGCCTGATAACCCTCTCAAGGCTGTCTGACGCACCGAATACCTTGCCCTTGGCGGGTATAACCTTTATGTCGGGGTCGATGAGCGACAGGTGCGAGCCAGCGAGGTCGGAGAAGCCGTTGAACACCGACAGCACGACAACAATCGCCATCGTCGCCACGGCAACGCCTGCCATGGAGATGACGGAGATGATGTTGACTGCGCGGTGCGACTTGGGCGCGAACAGATAGCGCAGGGCTATGCGGAGCGAGAGCATCGGGGAACGGCAGTGCGGCTACTGCTGCAGGAGCTTGTCGATGTTCTCGATGTAGTCCAGCGAGTCGTCGAGGTAGAACTGGAGTTCTGGTACCTTCCTGAGCTGGAAGCGGACCTGCTGGGCGAGTTCGTACCGAATGGTTTTCGATGAAGCCTCGATGTTGTCGAGTATCTCCTTGCTCTTGTCCGAGGGAAAGATGGAGAGATAGACTTTCGCGACGGAGAGGTCGGGCGACGTGCGGACGGCGCTCACCGATACTATCACTCCGTGCGTCTTTGCGGTCTGCATGCGGAATATCTCGCTGAGGTCTTTCTGAAGGAGCCTCGATATTTTAGCCTGACGGGTAGATTCCATATCTGAAAAATTTTATGTTAGCTGAAAGTGTAAAATGATGCCGGTGCTCCACGGTCTCTGCCGTTCCGGTGTATCAGAACAACAAGCCCGCGAGCGCTATGGTTCTCATTTGAACGCTTCGGCGGCCTCGCGGATGGCGTAGAACATACGCTCGTGCGCCTCTGTGAGCTCCACGTGGCGGCGAGCCATCATGCGGCGCGCTATCTCGAAGAATTTCGTCATCGACACGTCTGTGAATCCTGCCGTGGATCCCTCGCTGAACGACGGCACGAAGTTGCGGGGAAAGCCCGAGCCGTGGATGTTGACGCCGACACCGAGAACCGTGGCGGTGTTGAACATGGTGTTGATGCCAGCCTTGGAGTGGTCGCCCATGATGAGACCGCAGAACTGCAGCCCTGTGCGCAGGAAGTGCGCCGACGGATAGTTCCACAGGCGGATGGGCGTATAGTCGTTCTTGAGGTTGGACGCCACGCATCCGGCTCCGATGTTGCACCATTCGCCTATGACGGCGTTGCCGAGGAAGCCGTCGTGTGCCTTGTTGGAGTAAGCCTGCATGACCACGTTGTTGAGCTCGCCGCCCACTTTGCACCACGGACCTATGGTCGTGGCGGGGTATATCTTGGCTCCCATGTTTACCACGGCGTGCTCGCACACGGCAAGCGGACCGCGAAGCATGCTTCCCTCCATCACCTCGGCGCCGGGACCTATGAAAATCGGTCCGGCGGTGGTGTTGAGGAAAGCGCCCTCGACGCTTGCGCCCTCGCTTATGTAGACGAGCGATGGGTCGCCTATTACAGTGTTCGTAGTGCTGACAACCTGGGAGTTTCCGGGCTTGACCATGCGTTTCCAGTCGTTGACAATCTCCTCGCCGTTGAGCTGGAATATGTCGTAGAGCTGCTCGATCTTGCGGACGGTTCCGTCGTAAATCTTGTCGGTGTCGGCATTGGCTCCGCGTCGAGCCAGAACAGCTCCGGACGTATCGGTGAGGCGTTCGCCGGGTGCGAGAGCGGTGACAGCGGCGGCAAGTCCGGCGTCGGCAATAAGATGTCCGGCGATGTAGAGCGTGTCCGCGTCAGCCTCGACAGCGGGGAAAATCTCGGCAAGGTAGTCGGCTGCGGGTGCCCAGCCGTATTCTCCCGCGATATGGGACTGCCATTTTTCGGCGAGGGTGACGATGCCGGTGCGGATTGCTCCGACCGGACGGGTATATGTCATCGGCAGCAGATTCGCTCTGACTGACGGATCATCGTAAATTATTATTTTCTGCATTCTTTTTCCATTTTCCTGCAAAATTAATAAAAATCCGCCAAAGTCGCGCGGTTACAGCTCAGTAGCGGTCGCTGTATTCGGCAAGTTCCTCGTTGTATCGGTCGAGCTCGTGGTAGGCTTCTGTGTTCTTCTGGTCGAGCCTTCCGGAGTTGTCCGCCTGATAGAGCGACGAGCCGAGGGTGAACATATATCCGAATTTTTCGAGATATTCGGGTTCGGAAGTAAGAGCTTTCCAGGCGGTCATGCGTGTGGAGTCGGGCATTTCGGAGATGCCCTTGCTGCAGTTGACAAGGTACTGCAGTATCGCCTTGTCCTGTTCAATCATCAGCCGGTAGTCATCCTGTGAGAGGCTGTCGCGCCTCTCCACTTTGACGGCAAGCTCGCGGCATGTGTCGCTGTCATATTCCGCGGCGATGCGTTTGCTTTCAGAGCAGGAAAAAACTGCCGGCGCTGCGGCAAGTATGAGAATATACAAGATTCTTTTCATTTTAGTAGTGTATTCCTGATATGAAAACCCACGGAATTGAATTTTGGTTCGATAATGTTCATCGTTTTCTGTCATTGTGCGCCGCTTATCTCTGGTGCTATGAGCATATATCCTTGCTCGTTGGGGTGAAGTCCGTCCTTGAAGAGGCTTTCATCTATCTTTCCGTCCGCGTCCAATAGCAGCTTGCCCGGGTCGATGAAGCCGCAATCCTCTTCCACGGCGATACGCGCGAGGCAGCCGTTGACGTTCCGCGTCCATTCCTCGCCGTCGCGTCGTGGCAGTATGCCGGCGACGGTTATCTCGGCGCCGGTCTGTCGGATCCGTATGGCTTGTATGAGCGAGCGCACGCCCTCGGCGATGTCGGTATCGCTGTCGAGTCCCATGTTGTTGGTGCCTGCGAGGAGCACTATACGCCCGGTGCTGAAGCCGTCGAGCTCACCGTGGCAGATACGCCATAACATGTTCTCGATTCTGTCCCAGCCGCAGCCGAGGTTGAAGAATCCGGCGGCCTCCATATACTGGCTCCAGCTTTCGGCGCCATTGACGCTCCAGCATCCCGGAACGCCGCCCCAATAGTGGACTATTGAGTTGCCGATGATGACTGCTTTAGGTTTCGCGGCGGAGATGTTGCCGACGATGTCGCAGTGACGCTGCTGCCATTCGTAGTTTGCCGGCTCGCGACGCTGTGTCACGGGAATTTGGGTCCTGAGTTCGCCCGCGGGGATACGGAGGATGTCGCGGGTTTTCTCGCAAGCCTCGTCCACGGTCATTCCGGCTACATCGATGTACGCGGCAACAGGAGCGCCGCTGTTGTCGAAGCGGATGTCGAATTCTTTCTGGAGCGTTATCGCCGTAGCGGGGTCGGCGCTGACGGCAAACGGGCGCTCGGGCGAACGGCTGATGAATGTCACCTCATTGCCGTCGGGAACTGCAATCTCCACGTTATCCGCTCTTCCGGCATCGGGCATATAGATGCGGTACTCCGCGCCGAGATTGTGGAAGCTGTCGGCAGGGAAACCGGTGTAGCGGTATTCGAGAGTGTCTGTGCCGGTTACGTTTGCGGCACATTCCATGCGTTGCCCGCAACTGTCGATGCGGTAGAGAGTGACAGGATCGCCGCCGGTGCAGCGCACGCTGATTTCCGGCGCGGCGGTGTAGAAATACACTGCGTACGGAACTGCCCGACCGATATTCTGCCCGTCAGTGCTGTCGGGATTATAGCGGACTTCGGCTGCTACCGGCATTGCGGCGAGCAGGCAGGCTAAAAGAAGATGCGTTTTCATTGCACCTTATAGAATATGGTGTCGACGGTTATGCGCACGTCGTAGGGCGTTGCCTGTGCCACACGCTCCGGAGCGGTCGACAGGCGGTAGTAGAATGCGTTCTGTGCGTCCCACGAGCGAATGCTCAGCTGGCGTGTCTCTGTCGGAGGTATGGAAGTGGCGGAGTGGTGCGACGCCGAGTGAAGCATTCGTCCGGCGGTATCGTAGTATTTTATGGTGTAGGCGAGTGCGCACACTTCGCGCTCGCCGTTGTTGGTGGCGAAGAAAGTCTCGCGTCGCGATCTCAGCGGTTTGTCGTAGCCGTTGAGATCCACCAGATGCGCTTCGGTGGGCACGACCGTGTCGGCAGTCGCGGCTGCTGAAGTTTCGGAATGGTCTGCGACAGGTTCCGGGCGCAGCTTGCTGCGTGTGGTACGCTGTGCCGCCAGGGGGAGAATGGAGGCGAGAAGGGCGAGGATGAGGAGTTTTTTCATTGTTCAGAGTATTATTACTTCACCGTACGATTCCGGCGCTATGCGCACTGCTCCGTCGATGCCTTCGGGGCGTGTGTCCTCGCGGCGAACCGAAAAACGGACAAGATAGGGCAGCATGCGCGTGAAATTCACGGTGAAATGTTTTTTATAGTGCTTGAAACAGAGGCGCCCCGCCTCGGGGTCGACTTCTATCGTGAAAGAGCGTCTCTTCGAGGCTGCGCCCGGTTTGCGCGGGTCGGCGAGCAGCGACGCGTCGTAGGTGCCGCGGACGGCGGTGGCGCGCATTGTCCCGAATTCCGTCCCCGGCTTGATGGTCAGGTCTTCTGAGTAGAGCAGCGTGAGCCTGAACACGTCTTTGTGTCCGCTCACGCGCTCGATTTTGAAAAGTGCTCCTGCCGGCATCTGGCGCCATACCCCCACGGGGATGTCGTCGGCAGCCACCGAGTCGAGCCTAAGCCACTGTGCCTGCGCCTGAGCGAGCGTGGCGACGGTGGAAAGGACGAAGGCAAGCAGGAGGCGCAATGTCATATACTGCTGAAGCGGTAAGTCACGCCGATTGAAAGGATTTCCTTGATTTGCAGTTTCTTCCAGCTGCTGTCGGGGTTGACTTGGGGCGTTTTCGAGTCGAAACGGGCGTGTACGTAAATCTTGGTGGTCAGGAATCGCGTGATGTCGAACGATACGGTGTTCTCCCAGTCAGCCTGGAAGCTCTCGTAGTCGGTGAACATGAAGAGACGCGATGCGAGAGTGATATTGTAGTATATCTTCCATCCGAGCTTGAGCTCTGCGCTCGAACCGAACTTGTGCTTCGTCGTTCTGCCCTCGTCGATATTGTAAAGTGTCGGGTTTATCCTGTGGTTGGTGCATGTGCGCAGGGTGTATGACAGAGGCGAGATGGAAGCGTCGAATGTCCAGCGTTTCTTGGGGCCCGTAGTGTTATAGGTCATACCGATACCGGCTATAAGTTCGCCGGGCGAGAGGAACGCGGAACGGAGCTGGCGCGAGTTGGTCGGGTAGTTGTTGAACAGCTGTGTCTTGAATTGCGCGTTGAACGAGTAGTACCATTTTTTGACAGCCTTGATACCGAGGGTGGTGTTGATCTGCAGGAGATCGTCAGAGATGTTGAAGCTATGGATGGTGTCGTCGGGCGTGCTGTTCAGACCGAGTTTGTACTGCGCCGTGGTCTCGAACAGAATGTTGGGATGGTACTTAGGGTTGAGTTTCACATTATAGTAGATGTTGCCCAGGATGTTCAGGTTGTTGTTGCCGCCCTGGTACCAGTTGGGCGAGACGTAAGCCTGCGAGAACTGCAGCGACGATTCGAATGTCTTGATCCAGTGCTTTTTCTGCACTTCTGCGACGGCGAGCGTCGCCGTAGGAGTGCCTTCGGGGATATTCTCCTGTATCTCGATGGTGTGTTGCTGCGGGTCGACCACGGCGTGGAAGCGTTTGGGCGCCTCGGGCAGCAGGTTGATGTTGTATGGCACTACTTCGGGGTGGTTGAAGAACAGATAGCGGTTCATGCGCTCGGCGCGTTTGCTGATGACCTGCTCTTCCTCAAGCCAGCGGAGAGCCTCCTCGCCGGAGAACAGCGGGGTCTCTACGGTGGTGGAGTCGGCGTAAATGAAGTCCTCGTATACGGCGGGGCGGAAAGAGTAGCGCGGCAGCGCAAGGAAGCGCCATTCGGGGTCTGATTCGTACATGTTGACGGTATCGAGAGCCGCATGGAGCTCATCGAGCGAGCGTGGCACGAAGAATGCACTGTCGGGCATGATGTATATGCTGTCGATGACAGCTGCTATGTCTGTCTGTACCGTCGCTGCGGAGCCTGTCGGCTTAGTCTGGGCGTATGCCGCTCCGAAAACTGTAGCTGCGGTCAGGATTATGCTGGAAAGTCGTTTCATGTCGGATAAGAGTTGGTTTATTCCTTAGTCGCTGTGTAAAGTGTGCAGACTCCGAAAGAAAGCCTGCGGAAAGTGGCGCCGGCGAATCCGGCGCGCTTCATTATAGCTGTCATGTCCTCGCCTGCGGGAGCTGCCGCTATGCTCTCGGGCAGATAGCTGTATGCACGGCTGTCGCCCGATACTATCCTGCCGGCAAGCGGTATCAGGCAGCGGGTGTAGAATGCGTAGAACGGACGCACGAGAGGGTTGACTGGCTTAGAGAGCTCGAGCACGGCAAGCGTGCCGCCCTTGCGGAGAATGCGGTGCATCTCGCGGTATCCGCCCTCGATGTCGGCGAAGTTGCGTATGCCGTAGGCTATGGTGACGGCGTCGGCGCTGTCGGGGGCAATGCCGGTGTCGGTGCCGTCGGCGCAGCGGAACGTGAGCCGCGTGCCTGAGGGCGATGCCGACGCGCGTTCGCGTGCCTTGGCGAGCATGCCCTCCGAAATGTCGATACCCTCGACGGTGGCGTCGGGCAGCGCGGAGGCTATGGCGAACGCGACGTCGCCCGTGCCGGTGGCAAGGTCGACGACGCGATTCGGACGGCTGCGGCGCACCTCGCGCAGGAGCGCCTTGAGCCACAGCCGGTCGAGACCGAACGACATTGCGCGGTTCATGAAGTCGTAGGCGGGGGCGATGGCGTCGAACATCGCCGCCACCTGCTCTTTCTTACCGCGCGAGTCGCCCGAATAAGGATTTATATTCTCAACGCCGGTCATCAGCGTGCCAGGCGGTCGAGAAAATCAAGGACGTTAGTCTCGATGCGCTTCTCGGCATCCTTTTCGGGAGCCGGCTCGAATTTCTTGCCGGTAAGATGCTCGTAGAGCTCGATATAGCGCTCGCTGATGCTACGGCATACCTCCTCGGTCATCTCGGGCACTTTCTCGCCCTTGCGTCCCATGAAACCGTTTGCCATGAGCCACTGGCGTACGAACTCCTTGGAGAGCTGGCGCTGGGGCTTGCCTGCCTCGAAAAGTTCCTGATAGGTGTCGGCGTAGAAGTAGCGCGACGAGTCGGGGGTGTGTACCTCGTCGATGAGGATGACCTTGCCGTCGTGCTTGCCGAACTCGTACTTGGTGTCGACGAGCACGAGACCTTTGTCGGCAGCCATCTGTGTGCCGATTTCGAAGAGGGTGCGGGTGTAGCGCTCCATTACCTCATAGTCTTCGGCGCTCACGATGCCCTGGGCGATGATTTCCTCTTTCGAGATGTTCTGGTCGTGACCGGCGTCGGCTTTGGTGGTGGGAGTGATGATGGGTTCGGGAAGACGCTGGTTCTCGCGCAGTCCTTCCGGAAGCGTTATGCCGCAGATGGTGCGGTTGCCGGCTGCATAGTCGCGCCATGCGCTGCCTGCGAGATAGCCGCGGATAATCATCTCGACGCGGAATCCCTCGCATTTTACGCCCGCTGTGACCTGCGGGTCTACTTCGGCGAGCTTCCAGTTGGGAACCTTTTCCGAGGTGGCGTCAAGGAAGTAGTTGGCAATCTGGTTGAGCACCTGACCTTTATAGGGAATGCCTTCGGGCAGGACTACGTCGAAAGCCGATATGCGGTCGGTAGCGACCATCACGAGGAGGTCGTTTTCTATTGAATACACGTCGCGCACCTTGCCGTGATAGACGGGCGCTGTCTGATTGGGGAACTTGAAGTCTGTGAAAGTGAGTGGCATATCCTATATAGTTATGTTGATTTATTGTTCTTTTGCATTGTCCTCGCCCTCGCGAGCCTTTCGAGCCTCCTCGGCGTCGTGGCGCTCGTAAGCTTCCACGATGCGCTGCACGAGCGAATGCCTTACGATATCTTTCTTGCCGAATTCGACCTTGCCCACGCCGGGAACGTCGCGGAGCACGCGCAGAGCCTGCACTAGACCCGACTGGGTGCTTCTCGGAAGGTCAATCTGCGTCACGTCGCCGGTGATTATCATCTTGGCGTTCATGCTCAGACGGGTGAGGAACATCTTTATCTGGTGTGTGGTGGTGTTCTGCGCCTCGTCGAGCACGATGATGGCGTCGTTGAGCGTGCGGCCTCGCATGAAAGCGAGCGGCGCTATCTGTATGACCTTCGTCTCCATGTACTCGCGCAGCTTAATGGCGGGAATCATGTCCTCGAGGGCATCGTAGAGCGGCTGCAGGTAGGGATCTATCTTGTCCTTCATGTCGCCGGGGAGAAAGCCGAGCTTCTCGCCGGCCTCCACTGCGGGACGCGAGAGTATGATCTTGCGCGCCTCGCGGTTCTTGAGGGCGCGGACGGCAAGGGCTATGGCAATGTATGTCTTGCCCGTGCCGGCGGGACCGAGCGCGAAGGTCAGGTCATTGTCGCGGAAAGCGTCGACGAGCTTCTGCTGGTTGGGCGTCCGGGCGGTTATGGGCTTGCCGTTGATGCCGTAGATGATGGCGCCGTCGCTGCGCGCCTCGCGTGCCGGCTCGCCCTTGACGGTGGCTATTATCACTTCCTCCGGAAGGGAATTGTAGTGCTCGGCGTATGCCGACAGCTCCTTGATTTTAGCCTCGAAGTCGCGGGTCTCGCTGTCTTCGCCGACAACGCGGATCACCGAGCCACGCGCCGATATGCGCAGCTTGGGATAGAGGTTCTTGATGAGCTGCATGTTGGCGTTGTTGACGCCGTAGAAGCAGATGGGGTCGACGCTGTCGACAATTACAATCCTTTCAATCATTGGACGCTCTCTGAATAGAAGCCTTTACGTCTGCAAAGTTACAAAAAAAGTTGCGGCGCGGCAGGCTTGACGTTAAACTATTTTAAAGAAAAAACAAACTATCCTGCCCGGGCGTTGGCTCACACGAAAAAAATTTGCGCACTCTTGCTCGGAATAGCACAAAAAATTGCTACATTTGTGAAAAATTACTGCCGCCGAGCCGGGACAGCACTTTTGCAGCCCGCAGGCGTTATTCTAATTGACTATACCAACTAACATAAAGTGATAATATTATGGAATTTCTGACAAATGACAAACTGCTGATCGTCGGCGCTGCCGGCATGATCGGCTCTAACATGGCACAGACAGCCCTGATGCTTCACCTTACTCCCAACATCTGCCTTTACGACGTGTTCAGCGCAGAAGGCGTTGCTAAGGAAATGCGTCAGTGCGGTTTCGACGACGTCAACATCACAAGCACCACCGACGCTGCCGAGGCTTTCAAGGATGCCAAATACATCATATCTTCCGGCGGTGCTCCCCGTAAGGAAGGTATGACCCGCGAAGATCTTCTCGCAGGCAACTCCAAGGCTGCTGAAGAACTCGGCGAGAACATCAAGAAGTACTGCCCGGACGCAAAGTTCCTCGTCGTCATCTTCAACCCCGCTGACATCACAGGTCTTGTAGCTCTCATCCACAGCGGTCTCAAGCCCAACCAGGTCGGCACACTCGCCGCTCTCGACTCCACCCGTCTCAAAGAGGCTCTCGCACTCCACTTCGGCGTTAGCCAGAGCGTAGTGAAGAACGCCTACACCTACGGCGGTCACGGCGAAAAGATGGCGGTCTTCGCTTCGCCCACAACTGTCGACGGCGTCAAGCTCACCGACATCATTGCTGCCAAGGAAAAAGTCAACGGCAAAGGTCTCAGCGAAATCGAATGGGAACAGATGCAGAAAGAAGTTACCCAGGGCGGTGCCAAGATCATCGAACTCCGTCGCCGCAGCTCTTTCCAGAGCCCCGCATACCTTTCTGTCAAGATGATAGAGGCTGCCATGGGCGGTGAAGAATTCGAATATCCCGTTGGTTGCTATGCCGACACGGCACGCTACAACCACGTGATGATGGCGATGCCTACCCGCGTGACCAAAGACGGTGTCTACACCAAGCCCATCGTCGGCACACCCGCTGAAATGGCTGCCCTCGACGCAAGCTACCAGCACCTCTGCAAGATGCGCGACGAAGTCATCTCCATGGGCGTCGTTCCCCCGGTAGAAGACTGGTCCAAGCTCAACCCCAACCTCTGATAAATAAATCATCAGATAAAAGAAATAGGCTCCGCGAGCGCGGAGCCTATTTTCATATTATGCGGTATCGTGAAACACCCTCTTATTCCACGTAGCGGATGTAATCGGCTTTGCGGGCTTTGGGCTCGGGCTGACCGCCGACGGGATATCCGAGGATACAGTTGCCGATGCCCTCGTAGTTGCCCTCGATGCCCCATTCCTTGAGCATCGCCTTGCCTTCTTCGGTCTCGAACACTTCTTTAGCGCGGTGTATCCAGCAGCTGCCGAGACCTACGGCGTGCGCGGCGTTCATGAGGTTGCCCATCACGAGTGAGCCGTCGTATAGATATGTGGGGATGTCTTTGTCGGCAAGCACTACGAGCACAACGGGAGCTCCGTAGAAGGGGTCGGTGTCGCGTCCCATTATCTCTGCGTTCATTTTCGAGAGCCGGTCGCGCAACTCAGGGTTGGTAACAGCCACGATTACCGGCGACTGCATTCCCATGCCGGTAGGGGCGTATGTGCCGGCTTCGAGCACCTTGTCGATAAGTTCTTTTTCAGGGATACGGCTTTCGTACGACCGTATCGCGCGGCGCGTCTTCAGGACTTCGAGCGCCGTCTCGTTGTTTTCTGCCATGTTTTCAGTGTTTTCTTTTGTGCAGGAGAAGGTCATGACCGAAAGAGCAATCGTGACCCATAAAGCGATTCTTTTCATAGAGTTCTTACAGAATATTTTTCTCCCGCAAAGTTAGCATAAATTTTGAAATGTATTGTCACGAATAATTAGGCAAGGAATTATATTCTGCTGCTATAACACAAGCTTTTGGATTTTTGAGAACTGATAGAGGTACAAAAGGAAAAAATAAGCCTTGAAACGCTGATTTTCACCTGCAAACGAGGGCTCTTTATGAGATTTGTATTATCTTTGCTTGTGCTAAGTAATTTTACAAAAAACGACATACTTACTTTTATGAAATTCGGACGATTATTTGCAGCTGCGGGATGCACGGCTCTTTTGGGAGCATGTTCGGGTCCGTCGCTGCTGCCCGAGCCAGGGGGAGCCCTGAGCCGGCTGGATGTTGAAGGCATGGGCATAGCGGTGGCTGCCGACAGCCAGCGCGAATATTCTTTTACGGACAAAAAAGCCTCTTTCTGGTATGGCATGACGCACACCGACAACTGGGATGACTGGCATTC
>JAGBDG010000159.1 GCA_017937625.1 Muribaculaceae bacterium
ACGTTTATGGTACGCACGCGCGCGGGAAGGATGCCGGTCTTCATGATTATCTTCTGACCGATAGGACCGGTGACGAAGGAGTAGAATCCGCCGGCAACGTTCGAGGTCGACGCGGTCGTAATCATATAGACCTGACGGAAAAGAGGATATGATCCGTCGAAGATATACTGCTGGTAGGGTTTGTATGCCCGCGCCTCGCCGGGACGGTAAAGCTTGAGCACCTTGACGCGCTGCGTGAGCGTGGCGCCGTTGACCGGACCTTCGCTGAGGACACTCTTGGCAAGCTCGTCGCGGCTGATGTCGGCGCTGTCCATGTCGGAGCTTATCCAGCTCACGCCGAGAACGCCGATGGCGTCGGGATTACTCTCTACAATATTGAACACCTCGGGGACGGAGCCGGCGGCGAAGACCGTCGGACCGAGAGGACGTCCCTGGAGCAGCGAGTCGCTGAGATATGTTACAAGGCTCGAACCGCTCTGGTCAAGCACGACCTTGATTTTGCCGAGATTCGATGGCTGTACCTCGTTCCACTCGTCGGTAGAACCGGAGAGGATGTCCGAAAGCTCGTCGAGCGTAAGTTTCTCGACGTTGTTCTTGGGATTGACTATGAAAGCGACGGCGTCGACGGCAATCTTCGACGAGCGGATGTTGACGTTGGCGTTGCGTTCGCTCTTATACTTGGCTTTGAGGGCTTTTTTCTCCTGCGGAGTGATGTCGCGGGTGACGACGATGCTGCGGGTGTTGAGGCTGAACAGCGAGTCGAACGCCTCCGCCTGAGTGGCATAGCGCACCAGAATATGCGCGTCGGGGTACTGGTACTCGAAGACGTCCACTTCCTGCTTGAAGATATTCTCAAAAGAGTTGTCGCAGACCATGGTGGTGGTTCCGGACGTGGACGAATGCGGGTCTTTCTCGTATTTCATACATGACGTAAGTGCCGCCCCCGCAATGAGAGCCGCACCTGCGCATACTGTCTGTAAGAATCTTTTCGTCATAGAAAGCCTTGCTTTTGATCAATCGATGCCTTTAACCTGCCGGTAAGCGCGCCACAATCCGTAGATTATGAGGACTATGCCGACAACATATCGTGTCCAAGCCCAATCGCCTCCCCAGTTGAAGAAGTTGATGAGCAAAAGAACACCCATGCCCACATAAACTATAATCATGATGAGACCGAAGATGCCTCTCATGACAGAGTTCGCCTTGTTTACGTCACGGTTGTCGCGGTCATCGCCGCCTGAATACTGTTCTGAGCTCATAATAATGCCTTTTAAAGTATGAATGTCTTGATTCGATGCCGTGGACGACATCTGAAATTTTAACATTTTACACCGTAGTTTGTTCACTTCAAGTCGGCGTGGTGTCAGGCTTGATTATTTTAGCCGTAAAGTTACAAAAAAATGGCAACACTGCCGGCACACATGGGCAAAATATTAAATAAAGAGTGTTAAAAGCACGCCGGTTCTCAGACAAAACGCGGCTGACGCCCGTTTTCGCCTATCCTGAGTCCGCGCAGATAGTCCGTCGCAGCCATGGGGCGCTTGCCGGCTGGCTGCACCTCCAGAAGCTCAAGCGCCTCGCGCTCGCCGCAACCCACATACGCTTTCTTGCCCGAGAGAGCGAGCTGTCCCGGTGCGAGAGACGGAGCGGAGGCTGCACGCCGTGTGGCGAGCACTTTGACAAGCACGCCTGCCGAATCATCGGCACCAAGCGTCATCGTGGTCCATGCTGCGGGATATGGCGAGAGTCCGCGCACCTGGTTGTGAATTTTAGCAGCCGCGTCGTTCCAGTCGATGTGGCAGTCCTCCTTGAAAATCTTTGGCGCGGGAGTAGCCTCCTCGCCTTTGAGAATATCGTCCTGAGGCATCGGCACAAGCTTTCCGGCGATAAGGTCGTCGACAGTCTTCACGGTCAGACGGGCGCCTATCTCCATGAGGCGGTCGTGGACAGAGCCGACATTCTCGTCATCGCCAATCTCTATAGCCTCGCGGCAAAGGATATCGCCGGTGTCTATTTCTTTTTTCAGCATGAAGGTGGTGACTCCCGTTGTTTTCTCGCCGTTCATCACGGCACGGTTGATGGGCGCGGCGCCACGGTAGTGCGGCAGCAGGGAGCCGTGGAGGTTGAAGGTACCCATAGGCGGCATGCTCCACACTATTTCGGGCAGCATGCGGAAAGCGATGACTATGAAGAGGTCGGCGCCTATTCCGCGCAAGGTTTCCACAAAAGTCTCGTCCTTGAGCCTTTCAGGCTGGAGAACGGGCAGGTCATGGGCAAGCGCATACTTCTTGACTGCCGAAAAGTTGACATGTTGTCCGCGTCCGGATGCCTTGTCAGGCATTGTCACTACTGCAGCGACGTTGTAGCCGCCGGCGACAAGGGCGTCGAGGCTCGCCACGGCAAACTCAGGGGTTCCGAAAAATACTATCTTGAGGTCTTTCTTTGTCATTACGGTCTGTTTTGCGAGTTAACACTTTCTTCGAGGGCGTGCCACAGATTGTCGTCGGGGACTGGAGCGGTCACGTCGATTTCCTTGCCCGAAACGGGGTGGACAAACTGTATGCGTCGCGCATGAAGCGAGATGCTGCCGTCAGGATTGCTCCGCTTGTCGCCGTATTTCAGGTCGCCGCGCACGGGACAGCCTATGCTCGAGAGCTGCACGCGTATCTGATGCTTCCTGCCGGTCATAAGCCGCACTTCGAGCAGGCAGTAACGGTCGGACGACGCTATCAGCCGGTAGGCGAGACGCGCTTCCTTGGCACCGTCCGACGGCGTCAGCGAGGCATACGACTTGTTGTTGCGCTCGACAGTCTTTATCCAGTGCGTCAGCGTTGCCTCCGGCTCCCCGGGCTTGTTGCGGGTGACAGCCCAGTAGGTCTTGTGCACGTCGCCGGCAGCGAACATGGCGTTGAGACGCGAGAGAGCTTTCGACGTCTTGGCAAACACCACGACACCACTCACGGGGCGATCCAGGCGATGGACCACGCCCATAAAGACATTTCCGGGCTTCGAATCGCGCTTTTTGATGTACGCCTTAAGAGTCTCGGACAGCGGCTCGTCGCCGGTCTTGTCGCCTTGCACTATCTCGCCGGACGCCTTG
>JAGBDG010000160.1 GCA_017937625.1 Muribaculaceae bacterium
TTACATCACTGAGATGGGCTGATATAAAGAAATGCGAGGTATATTACAGAATCACCTCGGCCTCTTCTACTCTTTTTGAACGTGAATTATATATCGTTACCAAATCTGAGGGTAAATGTAAGCAACACATTTCAGTCAGCCTTTCGGGAAAATACTGTCGCAACAAGAGCCTCATAGAGGCTATAAAGCGATTCGGCGGCATAGATGTTTTTGACAGTCAATCATCCCGCTCTCAAAATAGATATTTGATCGGAATCTTGTTGGCAGCTATTATAGTCATTGTATTCGTTTTTATCATTTCGATAATAAGAGAAGCTTGAGCTATGAAAAATCGAATGTTATATCTCATTAGCATTGTTGGAAACTTCTTGTTGCTGGTCTATGCTGTTGTCTTGATTATAGGAATCGGTGGCGGGTGGCTTGACCGCGAATTGTGGCTTCACTCTAACGTGGCAAAAATTGCACAGCTCCTGCTCATGGCGTCGGCTATGGGATTACTGTTTGCCAATATCAGAATAAGCCAAAATCGCTATAACGGCAAATATCAGTCATTGATTCTCGGCGGGAACATCTTTGTCAATCCATTCCTGGGCTTATATTTCCTTAGCGGAAAGGCTGATGACATAAAGACGGTTACGACATTTTCAAAGCGGAGAATATATCTGTATCTTCGCAACGTGCATATATTTTGGCTGTTATATACATTCGCTATGCTATTCTATACGCCACTGATTGAGTCACGAGTCGGCGAGTTATTTTACATAGGATTGATAATCGCAGTGACAGTCTTTATACAGAGGAATATTTCAATTGCCATAAGGCATGATACCCCCGGCTATATATTGCTGAATGTATGGCTATTCTTCATTTACGCACCGCTCTATTCACGTCGCGTTCTTAAAAACAATTGGTTATGAAACTCATGGATGAAATACAATCAATAATTGACTCCAAAAAGAGACGCGGTGGGAATCTCGCCCATCCAGGGCTGTACTGATGGGCGCGTGTGATGTGGCGGATGCTCACTGGGAGTAATGGGGGATTTGGTTTGATGGGAGAGCTTTTGATAATGCATAATGCATAATAATGCGGGAAGGTGTATTGCCTCCGGCAAAAATAGATGTTTGGGGACGCCTGCCCTGGAAACGCGCTGCTTATTCCAGGGTTGAGAGCGGCGACGCCGCCTTTTCTCCCTCCGGGAGAGCGCTGCCTTTGCTCGAGCACTGTGAGAAGGGGGAGTCGGCGGTCTTCGAGCGCCGTGCCTTTGTGTGACGCTTTCCCCGAGCACCTGCGGTGGTCGGGGCTACTGAGTAGTCGGCGACCGCGATGCGGGCGACTGATGTGATGCATTATCCCACGGTTCCGCAAGCTCCGCGGTTGTAAGGATATCGCCCGTCCCGGGCTTTGCTGATGGGCGCGTGTGATGTGGCGGATGTCCTTTGGGTTATTCTTTCAGGCGGGAGTCGATGATGATGGTGACTGGTCCGTCGTTGATAAGGCGCACCTGCATGTCGGCGCCGAAAACGCCTTGGGGAACGGGTTTTCCGATGCGTGCGGCAACGTAATCGGTATATGCCTGGTAGAGGGTAGTGGCGAGTTCGTGTCCGGCAGCCCGGATGTAGCTCGGTCGGTTGCCTTTACGAGTCGATGCTGTCAATGTGAACTGGCTGACGGAGAGTACATCGCCTCCGCAGTCGATGACCGAGCGGTTCATTACGCCGTTTTCATCGGGAAAGATGCGCAACGACGCCGTCTTGTCGGCAAGCCACCGGGCATCGTCGTCGGTGTCGCCGTTCTCGACTCCTACAAGGACAAGAAGCCCTTTGCCGATACTGCTGTGAAGTTCTCCGTTTATCTCGACAGATGCGTCGAGGACACGCTGTATTACGATTCGCATAAGTGTATGATTGGCAAAAAAGTCAACGGGCAGCCCCGAGGGGTGTCCGTTGACAGTTATTGTTCGGTGGATTATTTCAGTGTGCCTGCCTCGGCTTTGGCAATCATGTCCTTGTTAGCCGTGATGTAGATTTCGACGCGGCGGTTCTGGGCACGACCTTGGGGAGTATCGTTCGAGGCAATATAGTCTGCCATCGGGACGCCCTGCGCGCTGAGTCGTGTTGAGGAAATACCGCAGTTCGCGAGGTAGCTGAGAACGGCAGCCGCGCGCTCGTTCGATAGTTTCTCGTTGACGGCGAATGAGCCGGTGTTGTCGGTATAGCCGTAAATCTCGACATTGGTGTCGGGATTGTCCTTGAGCGATGCAGCAAAACGTGTGAGGTCGGTCTTAGCCTGCGGGCTGAGGTTGTATTTGCCGGTATTGAAGAGAATGCCGCCGTCGAAAGTGACCTTGATAGCCTGCAGACCGTTCTGGTCGGTTGTCTGCTCGACTTTAGCCTGTTTGCCAAGTTCTTCCTCAAGCTGCTTCTGCTGCTTGTCCATCTTGTTGCCGATGAGAGCTCCGGCGCCTGCGCCAACAGCGGCACCTATTGCCGAACCTATGCCCGCACCTTTGCCGCCTCCGATGATTGCGCCGAGACCAGCGCCGAGAGCGGCACCGCCGCCTCCGCCGATGAGGGCGCCCTTTCCGGTCTTGTTCATTGTAGAACAGCCGCATTCGCCTACAAGCATTCCAGCGGCGACTACCCCTATTAAAAGTCCTTTGAAGAGTTTCATTGTGTTTCAGTTGTTATGTTTTCAAATACGGTGTAAAGATAATAAAAACTGACGGAAAAAAGATTGTCCTGATTTTCCGTTTTTATAGCTTTCCGTTCCTGTTGTTGTTCAGAGTCGCCGTCCGTTCCCTGACAAGGGCCTCGTCGGTCTTGTCTTTGTCGGCATTGTCGATAGCAGCTCCGGGATAGTTGCGGAGAGCTTCATTAACTTCTGATTTTTTAGTTTTCTTATCCATGACGTTGCGAAATCTGT
This sequence comes from Muribaculaceae bacterium, assembly GCA_017937625.1. Classification (GTDB taxonomy): domain Bacteria; phylum Bacteroidota; class Bacteroidia; order Bacteroidales; family Muribaculaceae; genus CAG-873. The sequence continues at coordinate 2,926 of JAGBDG010000160.1, forward strand.
TTGTTATGATAAGAAAACGCCGTACTGCCGCTTATTGTTCGGGCTCGGCGAGGAGAGGGAGACGGTTCATCTCCTCGATATAGTTGAGGATAGCGTCGCGTCCGCGCTTGTCCTGGCTGGATGTGCGGAACACAGGGGGCAGTTCTTCCCAAGTCTCAAGCAGTTTCTCGCAGTAGGCTGCCGTCTTCTGCTCGCCGACATTGTTGCCCTGCTTGTCCATTTTGGTGAACACTATGCTGAAAGGCACGCCGTTCTCGCCGAGCCATTCCATGAATTCAAGGTCGATCTTCTGTGGTTCGTGGCGGCTGTCGACAAGGACGAACAGGTTTGTCATCTGCGCGCGTCCGAGGATGTAGTTCTTGATGATGCTCTCAAGTTTGTCGCGGTCTGCCTTGCTCCGGCGGGCGTAGCCGTAGCCGGGCAAATCGACGATGTACCACTTGTCATTGATCAGAAAGTGGTTGATGAGCATTGTCTTGCCAGGGGTGGCGGAGGTCATGGCAAGGTCTTTGCGAACTGTCAGCATGTTTATCAGCGAGGATTTTCCCACGTTGGAGCGTCCGATAAAGGCATATTCATGACGCATGTCGGACGGGCACTTGCGGTAGTCGCTGTTGCTTATTACGAAGCGGGCGGTATTTATGATCATAGTTCTGTAATTATTCTAAAGATTAACAATCAGGGTCAGTCTTTCGTTGAATAGAGCCTTCTCGCCAGCGGCGCTATGCGGTTTTCGACCTCATCGCGGCTCAGCTGTCTGAAATGTTTCAGGACAGTGGAAATCGCTCCGTCAGGCGGACGGCTCATACCGAAGGCAAGCATGCGGCGCGCCCGCGAGAAGGCGACATAGAGCAGTCGCGCGGCATCGTCGGAGTTCCCGAAGGTGTTGCTTGCGTCGAGAAGCACGACGTTCGGCATCTCCAGACCTTTTGCCTTGTGTATGGTCATGATGCTTACGCGTTCCTCTACGATTTTGTTGACGAAGAGGTCTGACTCGGCATAGGCGAGCAGGTCGTAGAGGTGTGCCGAGAGCTGCTCGCGGAAGTTTTTCTCGTCAGTCAAGTCCACCATGTCGCACTCGATGAGGCGAACCAGATAGTCGAGGCGCTGAATCGGCTCGATGAATCCTTTTTGCGAGAACCACGAATCGGCTTTCGCAATAGCCTCGGCGAGAGTGCTTCCGTCGGTAAAGAATGCCTTGCGGCTGTCCTTGTAGAAATCACCGTAAGCTTGCGCGAAGCGTCGCGCAGCACGTCTTATTTCGGGATTGCGGTGGCAGCGGTCGTCGTTGTCGAGGTATGTTTCGGCGACAGGCGCGAGAGCCTCGAGAAGGCGACCTGTAGCGAGGGTATCGTCGCCGGCGAGATGGCTGTTCACGCCGTCGATACCGAGATGGGCGATAAGTTCGGCGAGTGTGTAGCTTTTCAGTTTAGGCAGGACGAGCCGCGACAGCTCGAGGGTGTCGATGCACGGAGTGTCGTATTCGAAAATGCCGGTATGCCCGATATCGGTCCGACGCCGGATGTTGTTGAGCAGAATTGCCTTGTCGAACTCTATGTTGTGTCCGGCAAGGACGGCGTCTTTGCCAATATACTTTATAAAAGCTTTGAAAGCGCTCTCAGGGTCTTTCTTTTCTGCCGCCACGTATTCCCCGACGAGAGGATTGTCGACGTCGTCGCGAAGTTTCGCGGGCAACGGTTTGTCGGTCGATATGAATACTTCGAAATGGCTTCCCGGTATGATTTTTCCCTTTTTCATCCTGACAGCGGCTATCTGCACGACGTCATCGCTGAATATGTCCAGACCGGTTGTTTCCGTGTCGAACACAACTACGGTCCTGCGGCTGTTTACGGTGTCATACAGCCGTTCGACGACTCCCGGCGAGTCAAAGTTGAGAAGCTCGACGGGGTTTATTCCGCTTTTGCGAAGCAGGCTGACGAGCTTCGATGCGCCTGTCAAAGTTCTAACCGACCTTGTCTGATAGAGCAGTCTTGCCCATGGCTGGCTCTGCAAGGGCTGCATGACTACGGCAAGATGCGACCAGACAGTCTTGAACGGAATCTGATGGAACAGGTCTTGTTTCGATATATGGAAGTGGCGGATGCCGAGGGAGTTGAAAACTGCGGACAGCTCGTCGCCCTCTTTGTTTGTTCTGACAAGCACGGCTGTATCGGCATACGGATGCTCTTCATGCCAGCTGTTGACGCAGTGCGCGGCCATAAGCATCAGCTGATATCGGGGCGCACTGTAGCAAAGGAGGTTTCCGGTCTCGCCGCTTTTGTCGGCTGCCGACGGGAGAAGTATGCGCGGGATTCCGAGCCATCCGGCGGCAAGCTCGTTGCACATGTCGACAAGATAGTCGGGCGAACGGTAGTTGCGGCGCAGCCGCATGATGCTGTTGCCGCACCGTTTCTTGAGCCATTCGAGAGCCGGTCCTCCCGCGCCGATGAATCGGAAGATAGCCTGCTGCTCGTCGCCGAAATATATCACGCAGCTGTTCGCCGGTCGGGTCAGGCGCTCGATGATCGCAAGCTGGAGCGGCGTCATGTCCTGCACCTCGTCGACCTGAGCCCAGTCGTAGCCGGTCATCTCAAAGTCTGGTGACCGCTCTTCCATGAGGCACAGGAACGCCCGCAGAAGTATATCGTCGAAGTCTATGAGACGGTTCTCCTCCTGATAGGCGCGGTATGCTGCTATACGCTCGTAGTCGTCGGCGGTCATTTCGGTGTACGGGCGCCGGATGACGTAAGGAGGGAA
>JAGBDG010000161.1 GCA_017937625.1 Muribaculaceae bacterium
ATCTCTCGATACAGATTCCCGCCGGAGCGCTAAACGTGAAGGAATGGGAGTGCGAGGTCGTTTCGAACCGCAATGTCGCCACCTTCATCAAGGAATTCATCGTGGCTCTGCCGCCGGGCGAGCACATGGACTTCCTTCCCGGCTCGTACGCCCAGATAAAGATTCCGCCATACGAGATGGACTACGACAAGGACATCGACAAGTCGCTCATCGGCGACGAGTATCTGCCGGCATGGCATAAGTTCGGGCTTTTCGGTCTCAAGTGCCGCAACACCGAGACGACAGTCCGCGCCTACTCCATGGCTAACTATCCCGCCGAGGGCGACCGCATAATGCTCACAGTCCGCATTGCCACACCGCCTTTCAGACCGAAGCCAGAAGTGGGATTCCAGGACGTGATGCCCGGTATCGCGTCGAGCTATATATTCTCGCTCAAACCCGGCGACAAGGTGCTCATGAGCGGTCCTTACGGCGATTTCCATCCGATTTTCGACTCGGACAAGGAAATGATGTGGATCGGTGGTGGCGCCGGTATGGCTCCTCTGCGCGCTCAGATTATGCACATGACAAAGACGCTCAAGACCACCAACCGCAAGATGAATTTCTTCTACGGCGCCCGCGCGCTCAACGAGGTGTTCTATCTCGACGATTTCCTGCAGCTCGAGAAGGAGTTCCCGAACTTCAGGTTCCATCTCGCCCTCGACCGTCCCGACCCCGCAGCCGACGCAGCAGGCGTGAAGTACACTCCCGGTTTCGTACATCAGGTGATCTATAACAACTACCTCAAGGACCACGAGAGTCCCGAGGATATAGAATACTACATGTGCGGTCCCGGTCCGATGAGCAATGCCGTCAACACAATGCTCGATCAGCTCGGAGTCGATCCGACAAGCATACACTACGACAACTTCGGTGGTTGATCCATTTAAGAATATGATATACAGACGAATTTATACATTACTTCTGCTTGCCCTGTTAGGGTTGGCAGAAGTTTTTGCTTCCGAGCCTGTGCGCGTGCTCGCCATAGGCAACAGTTTTTCTGTCGACGCTCTCGAGCAGGAGATGCATTCTCTTGCCGCAGCAGGTGGGAAAGAACTTGTAATCGGCAACCTCTACATTGCGGGCTGTCCGGTAGAGAAACACTACAACAACATGAGGGACGACCGTCCTGCCTACAGCTATCGCAAGATAGCACTTGACGGGCACGTCGACACCATCCCCGAATGCCCGCTTTCTAAGGCACTTGCCGACGAGAAATGGGATTATATCACCTTCCAGCAGGCGAGCGGCGTGTCGGGCATGTACGAAAGCTTCGAGAATCTGCCGGAACTAATCTCCATGGTGCGCAAAGCCGTGGGCAAGCACCCCGTTTTCCTGTGGCACATGACCTGGGCATATTCTCCGGACTCGAATCACCGCCAGTTCGTGAACTACGGCAAGGATCAGATGAAAATGTACGAGGCTATCGTTGCCTGCGCAAAGAAAGCACTTGCCGACAATCCCGAGCTGAAAGGAGTGATACCATGCGGAACTGCAATTCAGGACGCGCGCACTTCGGCGCTCGGACGTGACCTTACCCGCGACGGCTATCATCTGAGCCTCGACGAGGGCAGGTACATCGCGTCATGCACTTGGTACGCCGTGCTGTTCAAGGAGCCGGTTCTTGGCAACAGTTATGCTCCGGCAAGCCTCAACGACGAGCAGAAGCGTGTCGCTCAGACGGCTGCTGACGCTGCTGTGGCTGAACCGTTCGTCATCACGAAGATTCGGTAAGATTCTTAATTGTTTGTGACATTCCGTGGCAGAAGTGTCCACGAGCGGTATGTCTCGCCGAGGTCCCGGACGGCGCGATGCCAGTAATTGTCGCCTCCCGACGTAAGGAGTTGGCGCGCATCGGGCGCCGCAGAAGGCAGAGCCCACATCTCGCGGCTTATTTCGCGTTCGAGTTGCCCTTCGCACCAGCTGCTGTAACCGATGAAAAAGCGGATGTTTCCGTCTGTCTCGTAGCCTTCGTTGACGTATGCCGTCACGGAGTCGAAATCACCTCCGACATATAGTCCGGGCGCATAGCAGCGCGCTCCGGGGATGATGTCGGAGCCGAGAGTATGGATGAAGAACAGGCGGTCCTGTCCGACGGGACCGCCGCAGAAGACGGGTACATCATAGCGGCTGTCGATACCGTCGAGAAGTTCCGACAATGTGAAGCGGGTGCGGTAGTTCATGACAACGCCCGTAGCGCCTTCTTCGGGGATATAGTCGATGAGAGACACTACCGAGTGCTTGAAATAGGAGTCCTGCGAGAAGGGCTCTGCAACAAGGACGCCCCCGCATGTCGGCACGTTACGGGAACTCTTGACCTTGAAAAGATTTGTGGTGATGTCTTTCATGTTGTCCAAATGGCTAAAACGTTGATAATTTTACTATAAAACACCAACGGCAGGCATTTGGTTTGCCTGCGGCTCAAGCGTAAAAGAAAAAGAAGAGTCAGAGTCGTGCGAGAAGCAGCGCGTCGAGAATGGTCATAGCGGCCATAGCTTCCACGACGGGCACGGCGCGAGGCACGACGCAGATGTCGTGTCGTCCGCCGACCTCGACAGTGGTTTCCTCCATGGTGTCGGTGACTGTGTCGAGAGGTCGGGGCAAGGTAGCTATGGGTTTGAAAGCCACTCGGAAGCGTATGTCCTCGCCGTTGCTGATTCCTCCTTGAATACCTCCGGAGTGGTTCGTGCGTGTACGGACATGTCCGTTGTCGATATAGAACTCGTCGGTCTGCTCGCTGCCTTCCGAGGCTGCCGATGCGAATCCGTCGCCGTACTCGAAGCCTTTGGCGGCGTTGATGCTCATCATTGCCGAAGCGAGCATAGCCTGAAGCTTTCCGAAAACCGGTTCTCCGAGTCCTGCGGGCGCGCCGCTGACGATGCATTCGACGGTTCCTCCGAGAGTGTCACGGCGTGCTCGAGCCTCGCGTATCGCTTCTTCGGCGCGTTCCATGTCGCGCTCAGAACGTATTTCTATACCTCCTATGCTTGCCGGACGTGCAGTTACGGTTATCCCCCGCGAAGCGAGATACTGCTTCGCTATGGCGCCCGCGGCGACTCTTCCGGCGGTCTCGCGTGCCGAAGCACGACCGCCACCGCGATGGTCGCGTATGCCGTACTTGGCGAAATACGTGTAGTCGGCGTGGTTGGGGCGGAAGGCGTGCTCGAGGATGTCGTAGTCGGAGGAGCGGACGTTCGTGTTCTCAATCATGAATGCTATCGGCGTGCCGAGGGTGATTCCGTCGCGTATTCCGGAAAGGAAACGGATTTTGTCGGGTTCCTTGCGAGTCGTGACAAGCGGGCTGCTGCCTGGACGGCGGCGTTCCATCTCGGCGTCGATGGCGTCGAAATCGATTCGGAATCCCGCGGGCATGCCGTCGATGATGCCGCCTACAGCCTCGCCGTGGCTCTCGCCGAAGCCCGTAAAACGGAATATGTTGCCGAAAGTATTCATATAGAGTTGTTTTATTTTGTGAGGTCGGCGACAGTTGCTCCGACGAACTTTATGAGGAGGGCTGGGTCTATCTCAATCTGCAGACCGCGCACGCCGCCGCTTACGAAGATCCTGTCGAGGTCGTTTGCCGTAGTGTGGAAGAATGTAGGCAGCGGTTTCTTCATGCCTATGGGCGAGCAACCTCCGCGGATATAGCCGGTCGATGGAAGAAGCTCTTTCATAGCTATCATCTCGACCTTTTTGTCACCTGCGGCATGTGCCGCTTTCTTGAGGTCTACCTCGAGATTGCCGGGAATGACACATACGAACAGACCGGTCCGCTCGCCGCGGAGGACAAGGGTCTTGAAAACGCGGTTGATATCCTCGCCGACGGAATCCGCGACGTGCTGGGCGTCGAGGTGATTCTCGTCGACGGGATATGTGTGCGTCGTGAAGGGTATCTTTGCCGCCTCAAGCAGGCGCACGGCGTTTGTTTTCGGAGTCTTAGCCATCAGAGTTATGCCTCCTGGTGAAGCGTGATGTAACGCTCGGCGTCGAGAGCGGCGCGGCATCCCATGCCGGCAGCGGAGATAGCCTGCTTGTAGGTAGGGTCTGCGACGTCGCCTGCGGCGTAGACGCCTTCGACGTTCGTAGCCGTCGAGCCGGGCATGGTGACGATGTATCCGGCGTCGTCAAGCTCTATCTGTCCGCGAAGGAATGCGGTGTTGGGCTTGTGACCGATGCCGAGGAAGAAACCGTCTATATCTATGTTATATGTGTCGGCTACGCCCGATGAGGGGTTCGTGGTGACGACAGTGGCGCCACGGAGAACTTCTTCGCCGAACAGACCTTTTGTGACGGTGTTGAAAAGTACCTCGATCTTCGGGTTGTCGAGCACGCGCTGCTGCATGACCTTCGATGCGCGCAGATAGTCCTTGCGGACAATCATGAACACCTTCGAGGCGAGATTGGAGAGGTAGAGAGCCTCCTCGCATGCCGTGTCGCCGCCGCCGACTACGGCAACGACCTTCTTGCGGTAGAAGAAGCCGTCGCATGTGGCGCATGCCGACACGCCCATGCCCATGTATTTTTTCTCGTCGTCAAGTCCGAGGTATTTTGCCGACGCGCCGGTGGAGATGATGACAGTCTCAGCCTCGACAGTGTGCTCGGAGCCGTCGATTTTAGCGACGAAGGGACGCTTGGAGAGGTCTATCTCGGTGACTTCTCCGCCGATAATCTGCGCGCCGTAGCGTGCCGCCTGTGCGCGGAGGTCATCCATGAGCTGCGGACCGGAGACGCCTTCCACATAGCCGGGAAAATTCTCAACCTCGGTAGTGGTAGTAAGCTGTCCTCCGGGCTGATAGCCCTCGACGAGGATGGGACTGAGATTTGCGCGGGAGGCGTATATTGCTGCTGTATATCCGGCAGGACCGGAGCCTATGATGAGGCATTTGGTTTTGAATTCGCTCATGATTATGTTTTATCTTAAGTCTATAATATCTGTTGCTGGGTATTTCTTTTTGTCGTAGCGGTAGAATGCAGCAGGCTTGGCGGGCACCGTCTTGAAAGAATCCACCTTGAGATTTATCGTCCGTCCGTCAGTGAACACGACTGACACTGCGTCCGGGTTGCCTGTCTTTATTGATGCCGAGACGATGATTTTGCTGATGCCGCTGTTCTTGGCTATCGGAGTCAGTTCTACGCGGTGCATTCCGACGGAATCGGCGAGTCTGCGAGTTTTGTAACTTCGGGAGTAGTCGCTAAGTATGGCGAAAGGATTCGTCGAGGCAAGCTCTTCAGCCGTAGGCTCGGTAATGTTGACTTCGCCTGTACCGCGCATCATCGCCCACTGCGTTTTGCCGTCGTACCAGACGTTTAGCTGTGGTGTCTCGAAAAAGAAACATGCTCCGGAGGCGTATGCGCTGCCGGTGACGTTCTCCGAGCCGTTGCGTAGGGTGAATAGAATCTCGACGTTCTTCGACGTGGCGAATTTGGCGCGCAGACCGTCCATTATCGAGGCTGCCGTCACTGCCGCAAACGCTTGCGGGATGACGCAGAGCAGAAGCATCGCTGCGGCGAGACGTGAGATCAGATTATGTTTCATGACTGTAAAACGATAAGGGTCAATGCCGGGTTCACTGCAGCAGGCGTTCCACCTGGTCGGGCGACATGAGAACCTGTCGCGGCTTGGCGCCGTTGGCAGGTCCGACGATGCCGAGGCGCTGCATCTGGTCCATGTAGCGACCTGCCTTGTTGAAGCCGAGCGAGAAGTTGCGCTGCATGCTGGTGATGGACGCTGAGGTCTGCGAGGCGATGAACATGGCGCACTTGCGGAACTCGTCGTCAATCTTGATGTCGGCTGTCGATACCTCTCCGCCTTCTTCCTCCGGAGGCTCCGGCAGGAGATAGCATCCTGTGAATCCGGGCTGGCTGCCGATATGCTGGCAGATAGCCTCGACTTCCGGAGTGTCGACGAGGGCACACTGGACACGCTCGATGATGCCGTTTATGAGTATGAGCATGTCGCCGCGTCCGATGAGGCGCTGGGCGCCGGTGCGGTCGAGAATGGTCTTGCTGTCGATGCTCTGCGTTACCTTGAAGGCGATACGGGCGGGGAAGTTCGCCTTGATCATGCCGGTGATGACGTCGGTCGAGGGGCGCTGCGTGGCGATGATCATGTGCATGCCCACGGCGCGGGCCTTCTGCGCGATGCGGCAGATGGGCTGCTGTATCTCCTTGCCGGCAACCATGACGAGGTCGGCGTATTCGTCGACGACCATGACTATGTAGGGCAGGAAGCGGTGACCTTCCTCGGGATTGAGACGGCGCTCGACAAAGCGCTGGTTATAGTCCTCTATGCCGCGGACGCGCGCCGACTGCAGGAGCTCGTAGCGCTGGTCCATCTCGACGCAGAGCGAGTTGAGTGTGGCTATCACCTTCGATGGGTCGGTGATTACGGCGTTGTCCTCGTCGGGTATCTTGGCGAGGTACTGGCGGTCGATGGTGCGGTAGAGGGAGAACTCGACCATCTTGGGGTCGATGAGCACGAACTTGAGTTCGTCGGGGCGCTTGCAGTAGAGCAGCGAGGTGATGATGCAGTTGAGACCTACCGACTTGCCCTGACCGGTGGCGCCGGCAACGAGAAGGTGCGGCATCTTGGTGAGGTCCGCCATGTAGATCTCGTTGGAGATGGTGGCGCCGAGAGCCATGGGCAGCTTCATCTTGGTCTCGCGGAATTTACGCGACTCGATGATGGTTCGCATCGACACAATCTGCGGCTTGCTGTTGGGCACCTCGATGCCGATGGTGCCTTTGCCGGGAATCGGGGCGATGATGCGGATGCCGAGCGCGGAGAGACTCATGGCTATGTCGTCCTCGAGGCTCTTGATCTTGGCGATGCGCGTGCCCTGTGAGGGTACTATCTCATAAAGTGTCACCGTAGGACCGATTGTAGCCTCGATGCGTACGATGTCGATGTTGTAGCTCTTGAGAGCCTGGACGATAAGCTGCTTGTTCGCAGCCTGTTCTTCCTCGTTGACCTCGAATGTCTTGGGACGTTCGATGAGCAGGTCGACCGGCGGGAACTCGTAGCGCGAATGTTCGGCGTTGACGTCGTAGGGCGTGTCAAGACCGATGTGGTCGCCGTCCCTTATGCCCGTCGGCTCGTCAGGAGCCTTTTCGGTGTCGATGCCTGTGTTGACAATTACAAGCTCGGGCTCGGAATCGGCAGCCTCCGCTTTCTCCCCGGGCGTTTCTTCCTCGTCTTCGAGGTCTTCTGGCTCGTTTTCTTTCTCCTCGTCGGCTTCTTCGCTGTCCTTGGTATCACCGTCGTCGAATACGGCGAGGTCAGGCGGCAGATAGCGTGTGTGCTCTTCTGGAATCTCTTCCGAGGCGCTTTCGCCTTCTTTGTCATTTGAAGCTTCTTCGCCGACGGGTGCAGTGACGGCTTCTTCGCCTTCCTCGCCGCCGTCGAATGCGCTGATATGTCCGGCTTCTTCAGGCGTTTCAGCTTCCTGCGGGGCGGGTTCGGCAGGCTTGGCAGGACGCAGGCGCGCCAACATGCTGCCCACGGCGGTGAACATCGACTTGATGGGGTAGAAGAACACTGCGACAAGGAGTCCTGCAAGGAGTGCCGAAAGTCCGTATGCTCCGAGATTGTCGGCGTAGGTCATCACCAGACTGTTGATGTAATATCCATGATCGCCGCCGAGGTTATAGAGCAGGGGGGTGTTGTATGTGGCGAGTCCGAGGATTATGGACAGCGCCGCAGTGGCGAAAACGCAGCGGAAAGTGAGGGTGAAGAACGACGTCCGGCGTACTCTCATGCATGCGAGACCCACCAGGAAGATATATATCACCATGACGAAGGAAGCGACGCCGAAAGTGTTGACGAGCAGCAGTTCGGCGACTTTGGCGCCGAGTATGCCACCGGCAGTCTGCACGGTGTCGCCTGCGGCAACAATTTCCTGAATCGAGCGTCCGTGGATGACGCTCTGGTCGTAAGTGGCGTTGAATATGAAGGAGATGGTAGCTATCGCCATGGTGAGCGCCACCGTACACAGAATCACGCCGAAGGCGAGATGAGTGCGGTAGTCGCGGAAGAAAGCAATCAATCCGTTGCCGGAAGATTTCTTCCTGACCTTTTTCTTGGCGTGAGGCTGCGGCGTGGGTCCGACGCTGTCGGGCGTGGGACGCGGGCGAGTGCCTGCCGAGCGGCGTGATTTGGCGGCGGTTCCGGGATTGCCTCCGAGAGCGGGATCGCTCATGAAGCTATTGTCTGTTTCGTCGTATTTCTGCATTGTGTTTCGGGAGAGACGGATTGGTATTATAAAGCGGCGAGTCCGTTGATAGCCTCGACGGGATTCTCGGCGCGGAAAACGGCATTGCCTGCCACGAGCACGTCGGCACCTGCGGCGGCGCATTCGGCGCCAGTGCTGAGGTTGATGCCGCCGTCGACCTGTATGAGCGCTTTGCTTCCGCTTTCGTCGATGAGCTTGCGCAGCTGCGCTATCTTGACGAGGGTATGGCGGATGAAGGACTGACCGGAGAAGCCCGGATTCACGCTCATCAGAAGCACCATGTCTACGTCGCCGATGATGTCTGAAAGAAGCGCGACCGGTGTGGCGGGATTGAGCGTCACGCCTGCCTTCATGCCGGCAGCCTTGATGCTCTGCACCACGCGGTGGAGATGGGTGCAGCCCTCATAGTGTACATTCATTATATGTGCGCCGGCGTCGCGGACAGCGTCGACGTAGCGTCCCGGGTCGACAATCATCAGGTGTGCGTCGATGACGAGGTCTGTCGCCGAGGCAATAGCCTTGATGACCGGGAAACCGAAGGAGATGTTCGGAACGAACACGCCGTCCATTACGTCGCAGTGGAGCCATGTGGCGCGGCTGCCGCGTACCATGTCGATGTCGCGGCGAAGATTCGTGAAGTCGGCGCTGAGAAGCGAAGGCGATACTATCATTTTGTCTGTTTTTCTTTTTTGCCTTTGGCGGCGTTGTAGATGATGTATATTACGCAGGCTGCAAGTATGCACAGTCCGCCGATGGTGAGATACGAGTTGTATTTCTCGACGGCGGCATAGAGTTCGTCGAGCGACACGTGCTGCGAGAGCCACCAGCCCAGTCCGGCAAGAATGGCGTTCCATACCAGCGCGCCGAGAGACGTGAAGATGCAGAACACCCAGATGTTCATTTTTGCGATGCCGGCGGGAATGGAGATGAGCTGGCGGATGGCGGGGATGAGACGTCCGATGAATGTCGATGCGGCGCCGTGCTCGTCGAAGTAGCGCTCGGCTTTCTCAACCTTCTCGCGGTTGATGAGGCATGCGTGTCCGAGTCGCGAGTCGGCGAAGGCATAGACGATAGGACGTCCGATGAGCAGCGAGAGCACATAGTTGACGAGCGCTCCCGCAAGCGCTCCTGCCGTTGCCACGACAACGACCATGAAGATGTTCATGTCGCCTTTCTGCATGGCGA
>JAGBDG010000015.1 GCA_017937625.1 Muribaculaceae bacterium
ACATATACGACTGTTGAAACGAAGTTCCCGAATTTCGGTAATGAAGAATATGTCACAGGTATTCGTGAAAACACACGTACAAGCCAGGTCAGCTTCGTCTTGAAAAGAAGAACTGACGGAAATAAATCGGATAATAATAATCCGGGACTGACAGATGACGATGTCGTAGTTGTTGAAGAATCTACAGTGGAAGTCGCGGATACGATAGCATATTAGAAAAATATAGAATTTGAAGCAACACATAAACCTCGGCAGCAATGTCGAGGTTTCTTGTCTGTTAGCTCATAAAGTTATGGATAGTCGCTGGATTAAAAAATTTTTGAAAAAAGTAGGAGAATATTTTGTGTGACTAAAAATTTAGTTATAACTTTGCCGTATCAACTAAAGTTTTAGTCGTGAAAAAGAAAAACCAGTTACCGCGCCTCACCGAAAAAGAGGCAGAAATAATGCAGATGTTCTGGGAACGGGGCGAACTTACAGTCCGTCAGCTCCTCGAAGGTTACGATGATCCGAAGCCACATGTCAATACGGTCGCGACGATTGTCCATATTCTCGAGGAGAAAGGCTATGTTACCCATTCCGACGAGCCGGCGCGGCGCGGTGCCTTCGTGTTCCGTGCGACAGTCGGTCCGGAGGCGTTCCGTGCTCCGTCGCTCGCGCTGCTCGTTCGCAACTACTTCAAGAATTCGTATGCCTCGGTGGTGTCGGCTCTTGTAGAGGACGAGAAAATATCGCTTGACGAGCTGAAAGAAATCATCGATATGGTGGAAAACAAAAAGGAAGAATAATATCATGGCTTCGTTCTTCGCATATACGGTATACTCGGGCATCTTTCTCCTTGCCTTCTATCTGGTGTTCAAATGGTTCATGGCATCGGAAAAACAGTCGAGGCTCAACCGTGCCGTGCTTCTCGGCGTATATCTCGTCTCGTTCGCCATATTTCCGCTTTCTTTATTATTCCACGTAGGACATGTGCCTGGTGAGGTGTCGTTCGACGCTCCCGAGTTCGCCGGAGTGGCAACCGGAGCAGCAGATGCCGGTTCGGACGTATGGGCGTTTGTTCTGCTTGCCGTTTACATGGCAGGAGCTGCCGCCGTGGCGATATGGACTGTGACGGTGGCTGTTAAGATTGCCTCGCTTATCCGCCACGGACATCGCGAGAATCGCGGAGAATATACTCTCGTGCTTCTTCAGGCGGGAGTGGTCGCTCCGTTCAGCTGGGGAAGATATGTGGTCATGGGAACAGACGACTACGCTCTTGCCGGTGATGTCATAATAGAGCACGAGCTCGGTCATCTGCGTGGATACCATTTCATCGACATGCTCCTTGCTCAGACAGTGTGCGTGATGTGCTGGTACAATCCTGCGGCGTGGCTGCTGCGCGAAGAACTCAAAAGCGTGCACGAATTCGAGGCTGACGAGCATGTCCTCGCTTCGGGCGTCGAGGCGCGTACATATCAGATGCTGTTAATTAAAAAGGCTGTCGGCTTACGATTCCAGTCACTCGCCAACAGCCTTAACCATAGTAAACTTAAAAAACGTATCACTATGATGTACAATCAAAAAAGTACGGGCATCCGCCGTTTGCGCGGTCTTGCCCTTGTGCCGGCGCTCGCAGTGGCGCTCGTGGCAGTCAACAATCCATCGTTCGCCTCGGCTCTCGGAAGCCTTCGCGACGCAGTCCCCGAAAAGAGCGCGGAGAAAAGCGGCTCGACGGTAATTTCGGAAACAGTAGTGGTCGGTTACGGCACTCCTGCGCGCAGCGACGGCAAAGTTACGAAAAAAGAGCAAGCTGCCAAAACTTCAGCCGTTGTTGAGCCAAAGGTCGATAAGATTGCCATGTTTCCGGGTGGTGAGGCAGAGATGTACAGGTTCCTTGCCATGAACATCAAATATCCTGCAGAAGCTGTAAAGGCTGGTACGCAAGGACGAGTGGTTGTCAGCTTCAACGTGCTCGCCGACGGAACCGTCTCTGATGTGAAAGTAGCACAGAGCGTGTCGCCCGAACTCGACGCGGAGGCAGTCCGTGTCGCGAAGGCGATGCCGAAGTGGACTCCCGCCGAAGTCGACGGAAAACCGGTAGCGACGACTTATGCATTCCCGGTAGCTTTCCGCCTTCAGGGCGATGACAAACCTGCAAAGAAATAATACCTGCACCTTTGTGGACTCTTACCCCCGGCGCCGGTGGCGTCGGGATTTTTTGTATAGTCGATGACACCTTTTAGTGGACCAATTGCGAGGTTTGCGTTTTTTAGAAGGGTAAAGTGCCGTTTCTCAGATTTTGTGTGTAAATTTGCAGTTTAATAGAACACACGCGTTATGTCTGATATTAATACTACAAAAGAAAACAAGCCGGAAATCATTCTGAGCGGCATCCGTGCCACCGGTAACCTCCATATAGGCAATTATTTCGGCGCACTCAAGAAGTTCATAGAGATTCAGGACAAATACGACTGCAATTTCTTTATCGCTGACCTCCATGCCCTTACCACCAATCCCGACCCGAAGGAGCTCCACGAGAACGTGAAGAGCGTTCTCGCCGAATATCTCGCCGCCGGTCTCGACCCCGACAAGTCGACGATTTTCGTGCAGAGCGACGTTCCGGAAATCGCCGAGATGTATCTTCTGCTGAACATGCACGTCGGCATAGGCGAGCTGATGCGTACCGTTTCGTTCAAGGACAAGGCACGCAAGGCTCTCGGTCTCGCGCCGGACAACGACGACGAGGACATCGAGAAGCAGATATGCGGCACCGACACCGGTCGCCGCGTCAACGCCGGACTTCTGACCTATCCGACGCTTATGGCTGTGGACATCCTCATCCAGAAGGCTACGAAGGTACCTGTTGGCAAGGATCAGCTGCAGCATCTTGAGCTTACCCGCCGCTTCGCCCGCCGCTTCAACTCGTTCTACGGCGTCGACTACTTCGCCGAGCCTTACGACTTCGACCTGTCGGGCGGCAAACCCGTGAAGGTTCCCGGACTCGACGGCTCAGGCAAGATGGGCAAGAGCGAGGGCAACTGCATCTATCTGATAGACGACCCGAAGGTACTCCGCAAGAAAGTGATGCGCGCCGTCACCGACGAAGGTCCGAAAGAACCGAACAGCCCCATGAGCGAGCCCATCGCCAACCTTTTCACGCTGCTTGAGCTGACATCGACACCCGATGTCGTCGAGAGCTACAGGAAAGCGTATGCCGACTGCTCGATACGCTACGGCGACCTCAAGAAGCAGCTTGCAGAAGATATTCTTGCCGTTACGACGCCTATCCGCGAACGCGTGCAGGACATACTCGCCGACGAGACATATCTTGCCAACGTAGTGAAGCGCGGTGCTGAAAAAGCGCGAGAGCGCGCCGCCGCAACTCTTGCCGACGTACGCCATATCATGGGCATCCGCAAGTTCTGAAATCAAATCATTCTGAATGAACAAGTCGACAGGCAAGCTCAGGCAGGAACAGCAGCAGCGTCTGCAGCAGCGTCTGAACCCTCAGAACGTTGCCTTGGGTCGTGTGCTGGAAATGAGCGTACCCGAATTCGAGGATGAGGTGCGCCGCGAGCTCGATGAAAATCCTGCTCTTGAGGCTATAGACCACAGTTCGGACGAGGGCAGCGACTTCAACGAGACCTCCGACCAGCTTCAGCTTGCCGACTATGCCGACCGCGACGATGCTCCTGCCTATCTGAGCAATGCAGGAGGCAGAGACGCATCGGAGCATACCGAAGCGTCGAGTTTTGCCGCCGACGAGGGCGAGAGCATGGGAGAGGTGCTCATGCGCCGTCTCGCAGGGGAAAGCGAGCTCGACGAGACCGGCATGCACATTGCCGCGCACATCATAGGTAATCTTGACGACAACGGTTATCTCCATCGTCCGCTCGAAGCTATCGGCAACGATATAGAGGTGATAGAGGGTTTCCGTCCCGCCCCCGACGCAGTGCGCCGGGTCTTTCGCGAGGTGCGCAGACTTGACCCTGCCGGAATATGTGCCGTCGACCTGCGCGACTGCCTCATGCTTCAGCTCGAGCGCAAGCCCGACAGTCCTGCCGTGAATCTTGCCCGCGAGATAATAGGCGACTTCTTCGACATGTTCTCCAAGAAGCATTTCGACCGCATCCAGAACCAGCTCGGCGTAAGCCGAGAGGATATGGAGAAGGCGCTCTCTGTGATAAAGAGCCTGAATCCCAAGCCCGCGTCGGCGATAGAGACTGGCAGGGCAGTGGGGCGCGCGGCGGCAATAACTCCTGATTTCTATCTCGACTACGATGCCAACGACGACCAATTTACGCTCAGTCTGCCCGGCAGCATTCCCGAACTTGCCGTGGAAACGACGTTCTCAGCCGACAACGAGGACAAGGGCGACGGCGCTGCTGCCGCGTTCATAAGACGCAAGCGCAACGAGGCAACATCGTTCATCCGGCTTGTGGAGCAGCGCCGCCAGACACTGCTCGCAATAGGCGAGGCTATCGTGAAGCTGCAGCGCGATTTCATGCTGAGCGGCGACAAGGCGGACATACGTCCGATGATACTCAAGGACATAGCGGCACTCACCGGTCTTGATCTCTCTGTGATATCGCGCGCCACCTCTGGCAAATATATCCTGGCGCCTCACGGCATCTATCCGCTGAAAATGTTCTTCAACGAGCGGCACGACCCGGATACGGACGTGTCGACTCACGCCATCCTCGACGTGCTTTCGCGTCTTGTCGAGAACGAGGACAAACGTCATCCGCTGTCCGACCAGGCTCTTTGCGAGGAACTTGCAAAATCCGGTTTTGACGTGGCGCGGCGAACCGTAGCCAAATACCGCGAGCGTCTCGGCTTGCCTGTGGCGAGGCTGCGGAGAAACTTTTGAGACGATAATTGTTGTATAGTAAAGATATGACAACTATGGAAACAACAGAAAACAGATACGTCACTAAGGCGGCGCACATCATAAGCGATGTGTTCTCGCCCATAATGATGCCTACGTATGCCATGGCTGTGGCGCTATGGCTGACAATAATGGTCTATCTGCCGCTTCCGGCAAGGCTTAAGGCGCTTTTCGGAGTATTCGCCATCACCGCCGTCATACCGTTCCTTTTCATAGTGATAATGATAAGGCTTGGAAAAATCAGCGACGCGAGTATCTCCGACCGTTCGCAGCGACCTGCGCCTTACAGCGTGGCGATAGTGTGCTATGTCGGCGC
>JAGBDG010000162.1 GCA_017937625.1 Muribaculaceae bacterium
AACTTCGAGCTGGCACGCGGCGGACAGGTGTTCTTCGTCAATCCGCGCATCGAGGGACTTTACGACCTCGAGGCTATGATAAAGCGCGTCGTCCCGGACGCCCGCACCCTCGTGGCTCACGGTCAGATGCCGCCTGAGAAGCTTGAGAAGGCTATCAACGATTTCACGGCGCACGACTACGACATTCTTCTTGCCACCACCATCATCGAGAGCGGCATCGACATGCCCAACGTCAACACCATCATCATAAACAATGCCCAGTTCTTCGGTCTGAGCGAGCTTCATCAGCTCCGCGGACGTGTGGGGCGCAGTTCGCGCAAGGCGTTCTGCTACCTGATGGTGCCTCCCGGCTTGCCGCTCACTCCCGACGCGCGCCGCCGTCTTCAGGCTATTGAGAGCTTCGCCGACCTCGGCTCCGGAATACATATAGCCATGCAGGACCTCGACATACGTGGCGCCGGCAACCTTCTCGGCGCCGAGCAGTCGGGCTTCATCGCCGACCTCGGTTATGAGACGTACCAGAAAGTGCTTCGCGAGGCTGTCACCGAGCTACGTACCGAGGAATTCCCCGAGCTTGCCGCAGACGACGCTCAGGACACGGCGGCTGATTATGTCGCTGACTGCGTTATAGAGTCCGATCTTGAGCTTCTTTTTCCAATCAGTTACGTCCCCCAGGAGAGCGAGCGCATCGCCCTCTATCAGGAACTCGACAGCATAGAGCGCGAGGATGACCTCAAGGCTTTCGAGGCACGCCTCGCCGACCGATTCGGACGCATCCCCGATTCGGCTCGCGAGCTTCTGCGCGTTCCCGCTCTGCGCCGCCTCGCCCGCAAACTCGGCATAGAGAAGGTGACCATAAAGCAGAATACGATGTACACCTATTTCGTCGACGAAAGCAATAAGGCGTACTATCAGTCGCCCATGTTCGGGCGCATGCTCGCATATCTGCAGTCGCATTCGCTGCGTGTGGCGATACGAGAGCGCAACGGCAAGCGCAGTTTCGCTTTCTCGGATGTACACAGCATATCCGAGGCTCTCGCGATTCTCAGGGAGATTCTCGCGACTAATCCGGTGTGAGATTTAGAAAACCGCCGTGAACGCGATTCCGGCAGAGCGGTCGGCAGGGCTGTAGTAGGGGAGGGCGGCGCATGCCGTCTGCGGCTTGCCGTCCAGCCGGAACCATTTTCTGTAGACCGGCAGCATCCAGTAGCCTATCCTTGCCGAAAGTATTCCTATGCCGGCTCCTGCGACCACGTCGTTGAACCTGTGACGGCTGTTGCATACGCGTAGTACAGCCACCGCAGTCGCCACAGAATATGCCCCCACGGCATACCATGTTCCGTATTCAAGCCGTATAAGCTCTGCGCCTGCGAAAGCTTTTGCAGCATGTCCGGAGGGGAACGAACGGCTGTCGCTGCCGTCGGGACGGCGCTCGTCGATGCATAGTTTCAGTCCTTCGGTCATCACACCGAGCGCTATGGCGGCTGTCGCTCCGGCGAGCAGGCGGTCTCTTAGTCCATGTTTGCACTCAACACCCAATGCTCCCATGCCGAGATATGCTGCGGCTGGGAGATACTGCAGGTAGCTGTCGGCTTTTATGTCATGACCGCCGATATGCCTGTCGAGTCCCGCTATCCAGTCGTTGGAGATGAACGCTGCTCCCGTCGCAATAAGCGCTCCCGGCAATATCAGCTGTCTTGCGCTGAAACGGTAGTCTGTCGAGTATTGCGTCGTGTCCGACATCTCGGCGACATGCTGCTGCGCCCCTGCACTGAAAGCGGGACACAGCAGCACGACACTAAGTATGAAAGCTGATATTATTTTCAATTTATCCTGTTGTAGAATTCAAGTATCCGCGCTCTCAGGACAAGCTCGTAGCGAGCCTGAGTCTCCTGCAGAAGGGAAGATATATAGTCGGATTTAGCCTTCTCGAATTCCGTTGCGTTAGCCTTGCCGTTGTCGTATTTAACCTGCATGGCGTCGAATGCCGCTTTTGTGCTCTCCACAGCCTTCGCCGACGCCTCTTTCTGCTTGGCTGCGCGCACAGCCTGGGAGTACGCCTGGGTGATGGATTTGTACAGGCGGTTCTGCGAGTCCTCCAGCTCGAGGCGCGCGCTTTCTTCCTGCAGTCGTGCGCGGCGGACGCTGTTGCGCGTGGAGAACGCGTCGAACACGGGTACCGACAGCGACAGCCCTATGCTCTTCGAGAAATTATGACGCATCTGCGCGCCGAAGCTCTCGTTCGAGAAACCAGAGGTCTTGTAGTAGTTTGTTCCGAGACCGGCTGAGAACGACAGACGCGGAATGTAGCCGGATTTCGCCACGTCGACATTCTTCGCGGCGGCTTCCTTGTTGAGGCGTCCGGCGCGGATGCTGTGGTTGTTGGCATCTGCATTGGCATATACGTCGTCGGGGTTGAGAATCAGTGGATTCGTGTCGTCGAGCGGCTTGATGAAAAAGCCTTCGGCAGACGGCAGGTTGAGCAGCTGCGCGAGGTCGAGCATGGCGGTGATGCTGTCGCTCTCGGCGCCCGTCACGCTGAGTTCGTCCTGCTTGACCTGCGCTTCGGCGCTGTATATGTCGAGTTCCGGAATCTTGCCTGCTTCGAGCAGCTGGCGTCTGCGCGCCAGCTCGTCCTGCGAGATGTGCAGATTGATGCGCGCCACCTTGAGCATCTCGCTCGCATAAAGCGCCTGGAGGTACTGGCTGATTACGTTGAGCGTCACGTCGTCTTTCGCAGCCTCTGTCTGCTCGAGGAGCGCCTGGAGGTTCGTGCGGCTGTACGACAGGTTGCGTACCGCCGATAGTCCCTGAAAGATGGGGAGGCTAAGGCTGGCGCCCGTAGAGAAGGAGCTTGTGTTGCGGTTGGCGTAGGTGTTGTCGGCTGTCAGGCCGCGGCCGAAGTTGAAGCTCTGGGAGGCATATCCGCTCAGTTCGGGCAGAAAGCGGTCCTTGGCTGCAGTCACCTCAAGTTCGCCCTGGCGCGCCGACACACGGCGCTGTTCTATGCTTATGTTGTGGTCGATGGCGTACTGGATGCAGCTGTCGAGCGACCAGCTTTCCGCTGACGCCGCCGTGAGGCTCAATGCTGCCGCCATTGCTGTGAGTATTCTTTTCATCGCTTACATCATTTTTGCTCCGCGCAGAACGGCTGTCGAGTCGATGCCGGACTTCACTTCAATGTTGATGCCGTCGCTGAGGCCGGTGCTGATGGGGCGGCGTGTGTATTCTTTCTTTATGCTGTCGGTGAGGACGTAGACGAAGGTGCTGTCGCCCTCGAAGGTGACGGTGGATTCGGGCACGGTGATGACGTTTTTCGCCTGCTCGAGAATTACCGTGGCGTTTGCCGAGTAACCGGCGCGCAGACCTTCGGGATTGTCGATTACGAGAGCCGCCTTGATTTCGAACGAGTTGGCGCCGGAGGTATCGTCGCCCTTAGGCGAGATGTACTCTATGGTGGCGAGGGGCTTCAGGTCGGGCATGGCGCCTATGCTGATGTCCATCGGCATGCCGATGCGGAGGCTGCCGACTTCTGTCTCGTCGACCTTTCCTCGGAAGATGAGCTTGTTCATATCGGCCACGGTGGCTATGGTCGTGCCGTCGTTCATCGTGTTTGCCTGGATTACCGAGGAGCCCACTTTTACAGGCACGTCGAGAACAAGACCCGTGATTGTCGCGCGTACGAGGGTATTGCTTTCCGATGCGTTGTACTTCGACACGCCCTGACGGACGATGTTGTAGGCGTCCTTCGCCGACTCGAGTTCTTCTTTCGCCTTGCGGTAGGTCTTCTCGGATGTCTCGTAGTCCTCGCGCGATATCACTTTTTTCTCGAAAAGCGCCTTGTCGCGGTTATACTTTACGGTGGCGTCGTCAAGCTCTATCTGTGCGTTTGTCACGCGGTTCTGCGCCGACGACAGCTGCGAGTCGTCGGGAATGACCTTGATTTTGGCTATTACGTCGCCTTCTTTGACATTCTCGCCTGCTTCGACGAGGATTTCGCTGATGATGCCGGAAATCTGGGGCTTGATGGCGATTTCGTCGCGAGGTTCTATTTTGCCGGTGAGCACCGTCGAGCGCTCTATGTCGCCTCGCGAGGGTGTCATTGTTGCGTAAGATTCTTCGGGGGTGCGGCTGTTGAGATACAGGAACACGAGTGTTCCGATGAAAACGAGCCCGATAAACACCCATAGCAGGATGCGGAATACTTTTTTCATATTGTAGATTTTTTGATTATTTATCGTTGATAGCCTCTATTGGTTTGATTTTCATTGCCTTGATTGCCGGCAGAGTGCCCGCGGCGCAACCGAGGACAAAGAAAATGGCGATGATGGCGAGCGCCGCGCCGAAGCTGATGCCGAAGCCGGCTACGCCGTTGATGGGGTCGGCTGTGACTTTGTCGGCGATGGCGAGGATGATTGCAGCGAAGCATACTCCTCCAGTGCCCGCGACGAGCGTAAGCACGATACTTTCCGACAGCACCTGCATGGTTATGTCGCGCGGTTTTGCGCCGATGGCTCGCCGTATGCCGAACTCATGGGTGCGTTCTTTGACGATAATCCACATGATGTTGCCTACGCCTATCACGCCGGCGAGGAGCGAACCGGCGCCAACGAAGAAGGCGAGCAGGGCTATGCCCTTGAACATGTTGTCGATGATCTCGAACATCTCCGAGAGGTCCATGAAGTTGATGGCGTTGTTGTCGGCGGGATGAATGGCGTGCCTGCGGCTGAGTACGCGTCTGATAGACTGCTCGTTGTCGGACGGCTTCATGCCTTTTGGAGAGGTGTAGACGAAGAATCCTACGACGTTCATCTGGTTGAAGGTCCTGCGCATGGTGCTGTTCGACACAATGTACGAGTCGTCGATGCGTCCCATTATGCTTGCCTCGCCCCTCTGACCGGCTACTCCTATCACGGTGAATGTTATTCCGTTGAGCGTCATTCGTTTGCCGATGGGATCCTCGTTGCCGAAGAGCTCGTTGGCGATGTTCTTGCCGACAACGACAACTTTTTTGTTGTCCGATTCGTCGAGCTCGTTGAGGAAGCGTCCCGAATATATCACGGGTATCATGATTTTGCCGTAGTCAGGCTCCACGCCTATGATGCCGCCGTTTTTCGAGCGCACGGAATATGCGCCGGTACCCTGTATCGAATTGACGGTCGACGAGTTCTCGATTGCCGGCGCTGTATTGCGGATAGCCTCTATGTCTCCGTCGTTCATGGTCCAGTACGAGCCCTTGTTGTAGCCCATGTACGATATGGAGCGGGTGCCGTTGAACACGCCGCCGAGGTTGGTGGAGAAACCGGCGAACTGCCGGCTCATGACGCCCTTGAAGCCGTCGGCGCCGCCTGTGAGTAAGGCGAGCATAGCCGTGCCCCAGAATATGCCGAAAGCCGTCAGGAATGTGCGCGTCTTGTTGCGTGCGAGCGATGCCCCGATTTCGCGCCAGTTCTCTATGTCAAATATGTTCGTTTTCATATCATTCGTCGCGCAGCGCCTCCACAGGTTTGACTTTTATTGCATTCAGGGCGGGGAACAGACCGGCTAACGCTCCTGCTATTATAAGCGCGAGCGTCACCTTGACGGCTATGGAGATGTCGACTGTCGGGTTGGTGAAGCCTTCGACGTCCTTTGTGAGCACGTCCACGATCTGCAGGACTATCATGCCTGCCACTATTCCTATATATCCGAACAGCGTAGTCATGCCGACGCTTTCGGCTATAACCTGCGAGAGGATGGCGCGCGGCTTTGCGCCGATGGCACGGCGTATGCCTATCTCGTGCGTCCTTTCGCGAACGCTCACGAACATGATGTTGCTCACGCCCACTATGCCCGTCAGCAGTGTCAGTACGCCGATTATCCATACGGCAAGCTCGAGGTATCGGTTGCCCTGCTTGCCCTGGAGGTACGATTCGAAGCGGTTCCACGTCCATACTGCCGACTGGTCTTCGGCAGCGAACTGGTGCTCC
>JAGBDG010000163.1 GCA_017937625.1 Muribaculaceae bacterium
CTCAAAAATATCACATTGATATCATGCCCGATTGAAATTACTACGCATTGCCTCGGTGTCCAGCCATAGCCATGTTCATCGAGCTACCCCTATGAATAATGTAGGCTAGATAATCAAGCCGATTATTAAGTCGGCAGTAGTCTCTCCAATATGCAGTCAACTCTTTCTCGGCTTTCTGATACCTATTATAAAAGGTGCGTGAGTAGTTTTGTGCGATAGCCTTGAAATCGACCTCATTCAGCATTGGCATACCGACACTCAAAAATCGCTCTGATTCCTCTTTGAGTTTCATTACGGATTTCTCCAAAGCATCAATATCGGATGCAGCCATCTCCTCAGCTTCATCAATCAGACTATTCGGTTCCGGCATCTCATCGTAAAACTTCACGATGGACAATGCGTTCTCAAAAGACATTTCCTGTCCTTCGATGGAATTATTGATGGTAATGAGGTTTTGAATAAGCTCGTTTATCATGGGGGATGTGTTTGAGGGAGGTTGCAATTTGTCCTTAGAATTAGAACAGCATGAGTTCTCTTTGGTTCTCTTCAACAGTACACCTTTTTATCGTTTTGGCTACCCTTTGGCTACCCGATTTTACAGAAATAGCTGATAATCAAGTGATTATCAGCTATTCTATGAGCCGCGAGTGGGACTCGAACCCACGACCTTTTCGTTACGAATGAAATGCTCTACCAACTGAGCTATTGCGGCAGGTCTTTGCTAACGCAGTGCAAAATTACCACTTTTTTTTCATTTTCCAACATTTTGACCTATACAAAAAATCCGGCGACCCGTTTTTTAGCTTTTTTGAGCAAAACAGACCGCCGGAAAAATTGACCTATAATATTAACCTATACTTATCGGGACAAATTGTTATACCATTCTACTTCGTCCACTTTCGAGCCGTAAGTGTTATTGAGGCGGAACGATGAGGCGCTTGCCGACGGAACGAGGAGTTTCTTCAGGACGGTGCATGTAAGGTTCATGTTGTATTCGCACATGCGGGCAAGCGGTCTGCCGTAATATGGCTGCCATGAAAGGCTGCCAATCTTGCAGTTGAGCAGGTTCACACGGTTACTTGCCGTAATTGATAGCGAAGGAAGCTTGACATCGACAAGCGTCATGTTGGTATAGTACTCTCCTTCGTTGACAATCGACTTTAGTTTTGCCTTCTTAGGCACGGAGATAGTAATAGCATCAATCATGCCGTCGCGGGGGTTCCAGCCGCTGCGCGGACTGAGGAACATGCAGTCGACATTCATCGTCAGCACTCCGCCGACAACTTCCGCCTTAATGTAATCGGAGCATATCTGATTGTACGACACACTACCCCACGAATCGCCTGTCTGAACGATACTGATACCTGGATAGCCCCACATACCGCGGGAATAGTCCGACGATGTAGCCGTTATTTTTATTTCAGAAAAATCGGAAACGGGGACTGTGATAATTGTGGGAGCACTGTCGTCTGCCTTTGCCATGAATGAGCATGAGCATGCAAGAATCGCTGCTACAAGAGCAAATTCGATTTTGAAAAATGTGTGTTTCATGATATTATTTATAATTAATTTAAAAATCAAAACTTTTTGTATAGGCGTTTACATCTGTCTCGGAGAAAGGACGTAGCCGAAACCCTGGAGGTTGATTGAGCCCTCCATGTAGACCGCCGAGAACGATTCATCAACCTCATAACGTATTACCAACAGTTTCTCAGCTCTTTTTTGGTCGCCGGAAAAATTGCCGTAGACCTCATAGCGCAGCCTCGGCTTCCGCGATGATACAAAAAGCTCCATGTTGTTGTTCCTGATAATCTTTGCCGTCATTTCGTCAAGTTTTTTGATATCGGTCATGTCGGTCACTGTGACGCTTTCCACCATCGACACCTCTTTTTCGGTAAGAAATGTCGAGCGTCCTGACTCTCTGCTGCTGAACCTGACACATGACTTAGCCTTTATCATGAGCGGCGACACATAGGAGTACTCTGCGCCTTCCTTGCCGGCGAAATCCTCGAAATGCCTTGTCGGTCCGGAAGCGTACGCGACGAATGACAGCAGGAGCGCCACGACAGCCGTCAGTTTTCTGATTCCGTTCATATCTATATGTTATAAAAGTTACTAAATCGATATTACAATGATGTCGTCCGGCTCGATATACATGTCCGGCTCGAAATCCTCGAAGAAGTATGTCATATCGTCGCAACCTCCGGCGAAATCGTCCGATGTATACGTACATATACCGGGAAGATACACCGTCAGCTCATTGCCGCCGTTATCGGCGAACGCGAACAGGTCTGCCTGCTGAACGCGCTGCGACGGGCATCCTGGTATCTCTATTTTAAGAATCTGCTCCTCGGCGGTATCCGTACAGGAAGCTCCTCCAGCAGCTACATTCTCGGACGGACTTCGCATGACAATAGCGACGGCAAGCACTGCAATGACAAACAAAGCAGCAACAGAACTCCATATACGTTTCCTAAACGCTCGCCGTCTTTCCGCCGTGGCAAGAGAACCAATATGCTTTTCGATTTTTGCCGTCAGCGCATCGGGTGTATCCGAAGCCGAGCGCCCGATAAATGCTTCCGAATAACCGTCAAGCGATTTCACAAGCTCAAGATCGGCAAGAAGCTTTCTGTCGGCAACTTGCATGTTGTCAGCGTTTGCAGCGATACGACGGAGAGCGTCTGTCTCCTCTTTAGTCGCCGAACCGTCGAAATATCTGTCGACGAGCATTTTTATGAATTTGATATCTATATCTTTCATAATCCGTGAATCTTATGAAACATTTCTCTTAATTTTTTTCGTCCTCTTGAAAGTAGCACGCGCACATTCTCATTTGAAAGTCCGGTCACGCGCATTATCTCGTCGTTCGTGAGTCCTGCCACACTGCTCAGAGCAATAACCCGTCTCTGATTGTCGGGAAGAAGGTCCATAAGAGCCTCTATCCTGCCAAGATCGTCCTTTGCCTCAAGCAGACGGTCGGGCAAAGCATCCGCGTCAGGCGTGTCAATATGCAGTTCGGCAATATCCGAAACTTCTCCCTTGCGGACCGACATCGAGTTGACGGCGACATTTCTTACGACCGACAGAGCATACGAAGCATGATTCTCGACAGAGTCGAGCCTACGTCGGCTCTCCCACAGTCGGGTGAACGCCTCCTGAACACAATCCTGAGTGTCATTGTCGTTTCTGACAATGGCAAGCGCATAAGCGTACATCATGCGGTGCAGCGGGAGAATGCGTTCTCTGAATTGGCGTTCGTTCATCGGTCTACTCGGTGTCAGCTCGTCGGTAATTTCGCTGTCGTTGTTATATAGACCGTAAAATTAGTAATTTGTTACACCAATTCACTGCTGTCCACTAAAAATGGACGTGGTTAAAAATTAAATAAATTCGGTTCACTTGAACCATAGAGAACTTTGACATCGTTGATATTCTTTTTGTCGAACAAGTCCCGTATATGGGTTTTGTCGGTAAGCGAGATTCC
>JAGBDG010000164.1 GCA_017937625.1 Muribaculaceae bacterium
AAACTCCGGGTGTGACAAGCTCCGTTATGCCTCGCTTCACAAGTTTCTTGGTGAGCTTGGGATCCTCAAGCTGCTCGCAGATGGCGACGCGCTTGCCCGCGCGGACAAGCTTGGGAAGATAAGTGTCGAGCGCATGATGGGGGAAGCCGGCGAGCTCCACATGCTGCGCGTAGCCGTTGGCGCGCCGCGTCAGCGTGATGCCTAAAATTTCCGACGCCTCTATCGCGTCGTCCGAGAATGTCTCGTAGAAATCGCCCACACGGAACAGCAGGATTGCGTCGGGATGCTTTTGCTTCATCTCGATGTACTGCTTCATCAGCGGTGTCTCAACTATCTTCTTTGCCACAGCTTCTGTTTATGACTCTGACTTATTTTTTGATCTTGCTCTCCCGCAGCGGAATGGCTATCGACGTGTACAGCTGGAGGCATGCGCCCGCAAGCGTGAACGCGAGCCAGTCGCGCATGGTCTCGAGGCGGAAAAACAGAAAGGCGGCGCCGACGCAGAATATTATTCCCGTCCACACCTCGAGCCTCTGCAGACGGCGCAGACGGTCGTCGCTGCTGCGCGGTGTCAGCAGACGAGCGGTGAGCACCGTCAGGGCGCCCGCACTATAGACATACGGATAAGCCGTCACAGCCCACCAGGTGTTGTGAAGGAAAAACGGCACGACTGCCGCGGCGAGTATCAGGAGCAGCCCTATCGGCGCAAGCACGCCCGACATAAGCCATGTTTTCTTGTCTTTGTTCATTTTTTCTCCGGTTGGAAAATATATACATCCTCCGTGGCGCGTTTCATGCCGTACTGCTCGCGCACGACCTGCTCCATAAGCTCCGGATCCGACGACAGGCGACGGTTCAGGTCGCGGTAGTACTCCATGGTGTCGCGCTGGGCGGCAAGCTCTGCCTTGAGGCTGTCGATCTGATGGTCGTAGTCTATGGTTCTGAACACCGTGCTGTCACCCGAAAAAATGATGTAGCACAATGCTCCGATACATAGCAGCGTCGGCAGCGACAGGTACCTTTTCAGCCACGAGATGGAAGAGGAAACGCCCTTGTTCATAACGCAAAATTAAACAAAAAACTCCACCCCCGCAACTTCCGGACCCAAATCAGCTCACTCTGCCTCTACGATATTTGAATTATTGTCTTCGTCCTTGCCGATACCGAACCAACGTGCGATTTTCTTCCTTATGGCTACGAAGAAAGCGACAATGGCGAGTATTATCAGCTTGGCAAACTTCGCCAGGAATGCCCATAATCCGGCTTTGGCAAGCACTTTGCCTGCGATAAGACCGCCGATGGTCCATTCTGCCACATGGTCGGTATCGGGATTGAAATCGGCATAGAGGTAGCCGGGGTCATAGCTGACACTGTTGATGATTGCGGCATTGTCGCTGATAAGCTCGTCCTTCGCGTCGGGAGAAGCGACAGCCGTAATGACAACGAATCCCGCTTTTCCCAGTACCCTCACGTCGTAATTGATAACTTCATATTCGCCGTTGACTCTGAAATGCTTCGACCATGCAAGAACCTTCTTTTCCTTGTCGTAAGTAGGTTCCCAGCCCCAGCCGAGCAACTCCCATTGCCCTTCCTCGGGTTTTTCCTCATTATCTTCGGCAACACCCTTCTGTATATCCTTGAGAAGGTCGTCATAATCTATGCTCGATGCGTCTTCGTCAGATACATAGCCGGAGCCGTCGTATGAAATCAGATATGCTGTCTCCACATTAAAAAATATGCCGGCATCGGCTTTTACCATTGAACCGAGCGTGTTCTCCAGGCGGTTCTCAGGATTGTCCCAATAGTCGATAAACAGATGTTTTGTCGCGGCTGTGTCAAGAAAAACGAATCCTTCCGGCACGTTGAGCGTACAGTGTGCCGACGGCAATGCGACAGCGCCGGTCTGTCCGTAGATGGAATCTGCCTCAAGCAAGCGTAGAACTTCCTGATCTTCTTCGGACATTGGTGCTTCCTGGGCATAAGCCATATTAAACGCCAGCAAAACAAGCAGAATTAAAGAATAGAATCTCATAATCGGTATTTTTAAGGTTTATAATTGCGTAGTCCTACAATCTCTGGAAATTACACGCAAAATTAACCAAATTCCCTTTTAAAACAAATATTATCAACGCCCAATGAAATAAACTTCAGCGATTTTTCCGGTCGTTCAGATGAACGTCTGCGTTTAAGAATAGTAAAAATATCTCTGATGAGAACCTGTGGGTGGTTCAGTCTGTCGGTTTTGCTTTGCTGACGGTCACCAGCCAGACGCCGGAGAATATCAGCGCCACGGCAAGTGCCTTTAGCGGCGTGAACACGTCGAGCCCGAGGCACACGCCCGTAATCGTGGCGACGACGGGCTGAACGTAGTTGTACATGCCAACGAGCGTCGGGCGCAGCCGCTTCTGACCGATCATCACGCACACGTATGCGAGGAAGGTGCCGCAGACTACCACGTACGCTATGCCGCTCCACTCCGGCAGGGAGACGGCGCTCCATTCGGTCGCTCCGAGCCAATGAATGCTTGACGGGAGTGCCACCACTGTAGCAGACAGGAACATCCATTTCATCAGTGTCACCAGGCTGTACTTCCGTATGAAATTGCGGTACAGTGTCAGATAGAGCGCGTAGCACAGCTGCGCAGCCAGCACTATGGCGTCGCCAAGCGCCGGACTGGAGCCGCGTGCCTGTGCGCCGTTGCCCGCTATCAGGATAATGGCGCCCGCGGCTCCGAGCGCTATGCCTCCCGCCTTTTTTGCCGTGATTGGCTCGCGGAGAATGAGCCATGCAAGCAGCATGACCCACATAGGCATAGTAGTGGTGACAAGCGATGCCTCGCCCGGCGATGTCAGGCTGACGCCAACTATGAAAAAGCCCTGGTTGAAAAGTACGCCGAGCATCCCGGCGCCGGCGAGCCTGAGAATATCGCCCAGGGGCACATGCTCGCGGGGCAGAAACAGCGACGTGAGCCAGAAAAGAACGGCTGCACCTGCCACTCTGAAATCAACCATCACCATCGGGGCAACGACACCCGCGGCAAATACCATCTTCGCAACCGGCGACATCAGTCCCCACATCACGTTGGCACCCAACATGGCGAGGTGCCCCTTAGCTTTACTCATTTCCATCCTTAGCGTACCTGTTTTTTCCGGCTGCAAAGTTACAAAATTCAGCCGTAACATCCGCATCAGTCATGCCGCCTCATCCCTGCCGCATGTATCCCGGACTCCCCGGCGCAGAGGGGCTGAACGAACTTGCAGCCGCACTCTACAGATAAATTGCCGTCGCACCAATGCGTCCGAGCAGTAACTGTCCTCAAAACCCTCCGAGATTCAGAGACATACAATAATCATCCCAAGCGGTAAAAGAATAAAAACGCGATTGACAAGTTTGTTTCTTTGCTCGTCAATCGCTTGTATATTAGTTATTTGTGTCTTAAACCGGACGGATTTTATATCAATGCTCGTCCTTGCTGAAAAACGGCTCCATTTCTCTTGACTCCAATAGATTTTTTTTATAATTTTGCGATGCAAAACGGAAGGAAACTTCCGTGGGAATTACATCACCGATATGCAGTGGAAAAATGTCTCTTAGAGAAGAGAATTATCATTATTTCAGTGGCATTGGCGCGATTCGGCGGCTGAAAGGCTGTTGAAAGTGATGGGACGGCTCTTTCCCGAATAAATTTACATATCTGTGTCCCGTCTGCAGAATTATCGGAATTCATTTGAGGGTAATTTCAAATGAATTGCATGGATAATTCGTGGATCGCACTCCTGACGATATAACAGTATCGGTTTTCGGATTATCCGGGAACCGGTACTGTTTTTTTGTTGTAAAGGTAATATAACATAGTGTATCATATAATAATCAGGTAAAAGTGAACCAGTCAACGCATTTAAAACAACGACCCGCTTCACACGGAGCGGGCGGTAGCCTGCCCGACGGATATCGCCCGTCAATGGCTGAAGCCGGGGGCTACTTCCGCGTGTGGGACAGTCTGCCAAATTATGTGGCTCATGAGAAAGCCCTTGCCGCGCTTTTCCGAGACGGAGACAGTCCGTTCAGAGCGAATACCGACCTGTCGCCCGTTATTACCAAAGCGTCGGCTCTTAACGACTTCTATTCCACCAATATCTATCGAGTGTATGATGTGGCATGCAAAATCGTCTCGATTCACGATTTTGACAGTCGGCTCCAGCAGGGCGACCTTACGTTGGTGAAAGATTTCCAGACCATAGAGTTTGCCGGCAGAAACGGGGAGAGTAAAAGGATAACCAACTACTCCTTTGCAACGAAATACTGCAGTCATCATCAGCCCGACAAGTTTCCGATTTACGACAGCTATGTCGACCACGTGCTGCGGTCGTTGCGCCGGATCTATCCGGAAGTGTTCAAGTTTCGCAATGACGACTTGCGCGACTATAAAAAATACACAGAAAACCTGGACATACTGCGCCGGGAGTTCGGTCTTGAATCGCTGACCTACAAAGAGCTTGACCGGTATCTGTGGCAGTTGGGCAAACGCTACTTCGCCCGCTATACCGATGCCGTAAACGGAGAAATAAACTAAAAAAATTCAACTTATAAAACTATCATTACATGAAAAATTTTACAGAACTTATTAAAAAGACATCAATCCTGGTTGCGGGATTGTTTGTCTCTCTACCCGTATTGGCAGAGTCCTTCTCATATACCTATGAGGGGAACGAGGTAAATTATACTGTTTTGGATTATTACGATGGAACGTGCAAGACTTCCGATGGCAGCGAGGAGTATGGATCAGTTCAGCCGGTCTCCGGTGATTTAGTTATTCCGGAAACCGTTTATGACGGAGATCGTGCCTTTACGGTTGTTGAGATAGGCGAACTTAGTTTCTACAATAAGGACCATATATCTTCAGTAAAATTTCCTTCCTCCATACAGACGGTCGGAGAGAAAGCTTTCGCAAATTGCGACGGTCTTGCATCTGTCACGTTCTTGGATTCGCCGGTCTCAATCAGTAAGCGTGCATTTACTGGTTGCAGCAATCTTACGTCGATAGACCTCGGTAATTATCTTACAGATATAGGTTATGAAGCTTTTTATAATTGTGGCATTACTTCATTGACTATCCCTGAGTCTCTTCAAAATTTAGCTGACGCGGCTTTTGCGGGTAATCCTATAGAAGAGGTGGTCTTCAACGCTATATCATGTAGGAATAACTCGAGCTGGCCAAGACTGGCATTCAGCGGTTGTCCGATAAGAAAAGTCACTTTTGGCAAAAATGTGACGAAGATTCCCGATGCGTTATTTTGTTCTAATTCTTCTATTGAGGAAGTGATTTTTAATGCCGAAAATTGTGAGGATAGCGAAGTTGTAGAGGATTACTTTGATCATAAGATTTATTATATGTATGTGTTGCCAGACTCTATGAAAAAACTGACGGTAGGCGATGATGTCAAGAGAATTCCGGCAAACACCTTCATGAATAGCAAATTGGAATCAGTTACTTTTGGGACTTCCGTCAGCGAGATTGCCGGCAGTGCATTTATGAATTGCCAGAATCTAAAGTCAATAGTTATTCCTGAATCTGTCGTCACAATCGGGAAACAGGCTTTTGAAGGATGTGTATTTGATGAAGTAGCGTTTAACGCCAATGCTATTTCCGGCAGCGAGGCATTCAGTGGTTCAACAATCAATGACCTGAATATTGGCAACAATGTCAGGAAAATCGCTGACGCCACATTTAAGGATTGCTGTATTGAAACAATTTCCATCCCCGATAATGTGACAGAAATCGGTAAAGAAGCTTTTGCATATTGTGGATGTAAATCGGTAAAGTTAGGGAATTCTGTCTCTATTATTGGTAAAGAAGCGTTTAATAGCTATGGTTATGGCTATGGCGATGGATTGGAAACGATAGAAGTGCCTGAATCAGTTAAATATATAGGGTCAAAAGCTTTTAATGTCAGCCGACAGATAATTTTTGCAGGTACTCCGGAAACAATTGAAAAAGATGGTTTTTATTCCTGGGGGGGCGTTCAGCTACGTCATATTTTTATGCCGGATCCAAATGAATGGTGCTCGGCAAATATAGGGGAAATGAGACTTACCTACGACAGCCTCTTTGTCAACGATACCAAAGTCGAAAATTTATGTCTGAAACCTGTTAATGGTATTGTGACCAAATACTGCTTTAAGAATGTCCCTGTCAAGCGTGTCCGTATCGATGCTGATAAAGTTGAGGAATATGCTTTTTCGGGAAGCTCGGCGGAGGCATTGTGCCTTAATGTAAATAGTGTGGAAGCACACGCCTTTGAGAATCCCAAAGAGGTTTATTGCCTGACTGCGGAGCCGCCGGCAGCATCCTCGGATGAGGTGTTCAGCAACTATGACGGTACACTCTTTGTTCCGGTCGGTTCGCGGGCAAAATATGAGAGGGCGCTTTATTGTTGGTATAAGTTCGCGAATATTGTAGAAACTGATTTTGCCGGCATTGAAGAGATGTTCAAGGCAAACTATACAATCGATGCTTCAATCGATGTCATCCGTGACGATGCGACTCAGGAAATTGACTTTGAAAAGCCTTATGAAATCCTGACGATTAACGGATTGAGCGCAGGTAATGACATCAATGCGCTTGCTCCTGGCATCTACATCATCCGCCAGAACGGCAAAGCAGTGAAGCACAGGATTATCTAAACGCTCTGCTTGTTCCCGTATTATACGAAAGATGTTCAATGGGCTTGTGCCGGAATTCCGGTACAAGCCCATTTCTTTTCAACTATATACTATACCCGTTGGTTGAATTGAATATTCCCATACAAACATATGCTCCGCGCGATGCAAACTTATGTAAGGACTTTGATTTATTCAAAATTCATGCCAATGAACCAGTTAATGCCGAAACCAATTAATATGGCGATTGTGAAACTGGCGAACGTGCCTATGAGCACATACTCAGTAATCTTTATGTCTTTGGTTTTGTTCAGTTCTCCGAATCTGAAAACTGATTTCGCCGCCAATAGGAAACCTATACCTTCTATATTGTCTGTGAATATGAAAGTCAGAATCAGTATCCTTTCCAGATAGCCAATCCATTTGCCGGCGTTGGGCAGACCTTGCGATGAAGCTTCGGATGGCATCCATTTTTCATATTCAATAAAGGACTTTATCAAAATCGAAGTAGGCGCAAGCACTGCGATGTATGCCGTGGCGATGAGCCAGAAATTTGAAGGCACGATTTCATCGGCTATATCAGGCATACCTGCAAAAGCGAGCCACCACAAGCCTATTATGACGCATAAATGTGCAAATTGGTCCCATATTAGACTGATGAAACCCTTCACCTTGCTCATTGTTTTGACCAGATCTATTGCGAAATGACTGACACCAATCACAACCGGTACAATCCAGCAATCCCATTGAGCAACGAAAACGTATGACAAAGCAGCCTGTACCAAGGCATGAAATATAAGAGCCTTGTATTTTGCTTTGGAATTGTTTGAGAATTTATCTACGCACATTCTGTCACTCTGGAGAAGAAAATCTCCGGTCAGATGTGCCGCAATGAGTTTTATGAGTATGATTGGATTCATCCGAGTCGTTCCTTAATCAATTCCTCAAATCTATTGATATATACATTCATTAAATCTCCCTTACTTGCTCTCAGTGCCTTGTCAACCATCTGCCGGGTAATTCCGAGTATGTTCCCGATTTCGGCATGAGTGAGGCTGGTTGTCAGACTTTGAAACATGACCCGGCTTTGGCTCTGAGACCATCCGGAAACGATATCGTCTGCAAAAGCAGTCGAGACACGCAACTCCTTATTAACTTCTTTCCAAGGCGTCTCTATTGTCAGCCGACATTTACCGATGGCATCAAGTCCTCTGCCCGACGCTCTGTATGCCTCACCGTCACTCATGGCAAGAGTGCCGGTATCATATTCCATAGTTCCGATTCCAATTGCCATGCGGGCATCCCATTGGCGGTTGTGCTCGGCAAACTTAAAGGAACGGATACGGGCTCGTATGGCAAGCGCGGCCTTTAATGAGTCAACCGGGTTCCAAGCCCGAATCTGAAAACTGTCCCCACGGAAAATCTCTAAATCGATTTTTGTCAATGTCCACAGCAATTCCGGTAAGGATTGCAGCATAAGCAAC
Organism: Muribaculaceae bacterium; assembly: GCA_017937625.1. GTDB lineage: Bacteria > Bacteroidota > Bacteroidia > Bacteroidales > Muribaculaceae > CAG-873. The sequence goes on from JAGBDG010000164.1 coordinate 8,145, forward strand.
ATCGAGTTGCGCTCCTCTGCAACCATTTTTGTGGAATCCACAATATCTCCGGTTATTATCGCTCCAATTTTCATTATCTGAAATTTTGTGCAAATATAAGCATTACCATTGAAACGAGCAACTGAAATTGGTTGCATTTATCATTTGCAACCATAAATAGTTGCTTAACTTCCTTAAAAGTTCCGGTTGGGCAATCTATATTCCCACTAATAAATTGGGGCTTGGATTATATACAAACAATAACTGATTTTGCGACCCAAATACAAACAAATTTTACCATCTGAGGCGATAAAACGCCATTCAGGAATATTCCAATACAAACATATTGAGCGCGAAATGTCAATAGTATGAACTTACAAAGATGTAATCCGGCAGCTATAAGGTTTATCCCAAACACAGATTTCCGAGTGTTGGGTATGTAGTTTATAGATTAAATTATTGAGTCAGTAAGTGGATTTGCAAGAGCTCTTCTATAATTTGCAAATGCCGAGGTAGAAGATGTGTTGGCATAGCAGTAGAGACAACCATGCGGGCAAGTGTTGTAAGCGCCGATGTCTTTTGAGAGAATGCAGCCGCACGCTTTGCGTTGACCGCTGTCACCCCTGGCGTTATAAAGGAAGTTTTGCAGTACCGAATCATCTGGAGCAAGTCGGCTGATTAGTCCCGGGTCGATGCAGCGGTTATGCTCAATGCCATATTCTGAAAGATCAATGCGTTCGGCACACGTCGCCAACTTGAAATTCCAGTTATCACGGTTCAACGTCGATAGGCGCGATGCAAATTCGCGCATCGAGTCTTCATCCCATTCACGGTAACCGATACCGTTTTTGCGAAGATTGCGCGACACTTTTTTATACGACTCAATGTCGGCGAAACTGAAAACGAGTTTTTCCGTACGACCTACCAAGGCATCGGCGATGCGTGCGATTTTGTCAAGTAAAGTATCAATGTTTATTCTGTCAGTAAGAATAAGCGGGTCAAAACGCCATACAACTGCTCCAAAGCCGAGAACATCAACGAGCCGACGGAAAGTTTCTATCCGCTGCTGTAAG
>JAGBDG010000165.1 GCA_017937625.1 Muribaculaceae bacterium
AATTATAAGCCTTTCGATAAGCAGCCACAAGTACACCTTTGGTATCGTTGCCGTAGGCGTCGACGACATACTGACAAAACAGCTCTTGCTGAGGTGTCAGACCGTATTTGTTCTTTGTTCTTGCCATAGCTGATTAGTTGTATTGTGATGATGTGTTCTGGCAGAATAAGACGTGAGGGCATGACATGTTCGCTGTTGCGGCGATAATATGGATTTCTCCCGCTTCATAAAAATTTCCGGAACACACTGAATTTTGCCCACGTCGGCGTTCCACGAGGATTTGTTACCGTTTTTCGCGTCGCCGTGTGGTGCGTATCGTCTTCTTTCCATCGCAGTGAGATTGCGTTTATCGGTTACTGATGCTAATGAGATTGAGAACCATGTCTCGGTCGCCGAGCTGCGTATTGGTCGCCAACAGTGTAGAACCGGTCGTTATGATGTCGTCATAGACTATCACCCGCCGCTCGGCTATCGGTCGAAGCAGCATGAAGTCGGGATGCAGACGGTCATGGTTGACGCACTGCAGAGCGTCAACATAGAACGGAATGCCAAGAGTGCCGGAGATGCGACGGCATACCTCCGTGGCGAAATGAAAGCCGTCTGCGTGACGCCGCCTCGGAGTGGTGATGACGCACCACCCTGCAGTATTGCCGATGAATGCCGCCAGAAATTTGCACGCCGCGTCGGCAAAGAGACCGGCATGTTCTCCGGAAGATTTTATCTCGCGGAACATCAGCCCCTCCTTGCTTCGCCGGAACTGGGAGATGTAGTACATGGAGCCTATGCGGTGCAGAGCCTCGCGTGGCGCAAGGTCACAACGAGGGACACGGTCGCTCAGGAGTTTCGGTCCCTTGGCGACAGTGTCCCACTGATCCATGCGTACTATCTTACTTCTGCGTCTCATCTTCAAAACATTTCCGCACGCCCTCGCGTACCGACACATATTGCAAAGGTACGGAAGGAATGCACGTGTCGACGCGCTGCTCCTTACGGTCAAAATTCCGCTTTTGTCTATCTATCACTATTTCAAGGGGTTTGTATTTGTCAACTTCCTGGGCGAAATCATAGACGCTCGTTTCCTCGGGGTTGGCGACGTTGAGAAGCCTCCCGCCTTTCCCATAGGCGTATATCAGCCCACGGACGGCATCGGAGATGTAGGTGAAGTGACGGACATTGCGCCCTGCGTTTACGAGCTTGACCGGCTTGTCGTTGAGGATATGCCAAAGAAGAGTTCCCTGACGAGGGTCTGGACCGTAAACATTGTGAAGACGCACTCCCGTAGCCCCGGGATGATAGCAGGCGGCATACAGCTCGTCGAAACGCTTGCTTATGCCGTAGAGCGATGTGGTGTTGCAGCTGTTCGCCGTAGATGACGAGGCGTACACCAGGCGCACGTTATGACGGCGGCAAGCGTCGCACACCACCATGAAGGCGCTGATGTTGTCCGCCACGACGGCGTTCTTGTCGGTGTTGAACACTGATGTCTGCGCCGCAAGATGAAAGACGCAGTCGATGTCCGAGAGGTCGGCGTCGCGGAAGAAGTCAGCGACCTCTATGCCGCTGCGACGGTCGATGCTGCACACCTCCGCCCTGCCTTCCTTAAGAGCGGCGACGAGAGCCTTGCCGATAAAGCCCTCGCCGCCTGTTACGATTACTTTCATTGTTTCTAAATCTTTATTGCACAATTTGGTGTTGTATAATTGACTGAGATTATGTAACTTTGCACATATCAATTTTACAATAAGGCTTCACTTCGGTGATGCACGAATACCGAGCCAGTAGCCCCAGGTTGCTAAAATGTCCACTGGTCTGGGGGGGTGCAGTGGCACGAGGCGAGAGGGCATTCTACTCGCCTCATTTTTTTGTGTGGTTCCACTCGTAGACATTCCCGTATTTGTCTATTACAAATATGGCTCTGAACCGATGAGAATTATTTTTGAAACTCTCATACTTTTTAATGCCTGCTCTAATGTCGTCTCGATGAAACACACCTCCTCTGTCATAAATTACTGCTACGGAAGACCCTTTCGTTTTTGCATGTTCCAATGCCTTTTTGACTGACCTTTCGGCTGTTGTATTTAGTGTTTCACGGGTGCTTTGTTCGTATGACAGCCTCTCAATAGCCAATACCCCCTCACTAAACTTGTAATTGTTATTGGCATCTATCGCGGTGGCTCTGGACGGATCACCCTCATTCTCCATGATGACATTTATTCCGTGGTTAGCCATAGCTTGAGCTGCCTCTATCTCTTCTATATGGTATGTATGTCCTTTCTCAAAGAGGACATAAGCGCCACTATCTGAAAGATATGAGTTTTCAATATCATACTTGCCCGTTGCCAATGCAGCTCTGAAATCAGCAGCATTTTGAGCGAAATCCCCCGCATGTACCGTCGAGATTGCACGAAGTCCTCCTGTGCTCTTGTTGTCGCTCATAGCAGACCCTCCTCTCTCTTGGAAATCATGAATTGTTCGGAGTATATGAGTCCATGCTTCACGCAGAACTCCTTTGCCTGCCGACCTCCGCCATACACAAGCATATTGGGTCTGTCAAGACCCGACACTCTCCGCGCAATGTCAAAATCTGCCGCCAAACCGGTAAGATTATCGGCGTAACACCTCGTAGCAAAGGCATTATAACCATCGGGAACACCAAGGAGATTCAACTCTCGGTACTTTTCGGACACTTTCAGGTCAACCCATACCCGAATGCCGCACTCCTGCAGCCAACGGGCAATCCAACGCTTCTTATACAAGAGCTGCAGCCCAAAGGCAATCGGCATGTTGAGGTGTAGCGTGAAATTGGCAAAATGTAGGTTTCGGGAGGGTCGGATGTACTATGATTGTGTCGGTTATGAACAAGCAGGCCTTGATGGACCGGGCTTTACTTGCTGCCTGATGCGCGTCAGCGTGATTTGTGTCCGACGACGTGGACAATCGCGATGAGTGCCATTATGAAGCCAATTTTCCCATGTACGCCTCCGAGCGGCGAATGACCTCCGTCTACAATCCATACGACAGTCGCCGCGATACCGCTGACAACCGTCAGGAGAAACGTCCACCACAGAATCCGCGTTGTCCTGTTTCTGTTTCTGGCAAAACGCGCGAACCAATTTCCGGTCTTGTAGTGGAGATAGATATGGTAGACTGATGCGAGGCAAAGTAGGAGTCCGAGTGATACGTGGATCCATACCGACCAGTCGTATTCGCCGCATCTTTGTCAGTGGTTACGAGTGACGCCATAACGATGCTCTTGACGGCAGCCCCAAGCGCTCCGGCGATGCTTTCGTTGTCCTTATTCTTTTCGAGCATAACGCACAGAGCGACAATGTCTTTTGTCGTGCTTCCATCAGTACTAAAGGGTCGCGGCGAGATCGAGTACTCCTCTGCCGTGCGGATTTCCTTTTCCGAAAGTATTTCAGGCGAAAAGCCAAGCAGCCAGCCGTCGGCGTCCCAGTTTTCTCCTGTCGGCTTGCCGTGTACCTGCCACGGCGATACGACGAGTATCTCTCCCGATTTCAGTTCAAGTTTCTCCAAGTCTACCTCAACTCTCGCATAGCCGTCGGTCAGCAGTACTATCATATAATAGTCGTCGCGGTGGGCGTATGATTTCATCGCGGTTTTCTCTGCCCGGCGGAAATGCTTTACGAAAACACCAGATTCGGATATTATGTGCATCCTGGAAAAAGGGATGTCCTTCGTCTTGCTCATGTGCTTGATTTCGATTGAAGTACAAAGTTAGGGATTTCTTACAATCGGTTTGACATCTTAAGCGTAAAATGTTAAAAGTTTCATCAAGTCGCTATTATTAACTCAATTTAACAATCCGGGGGGGATTTTAAATCTTCTTATTAACTTTGCACGCTATTTGAAAACAGATTCGGGTTTTGCATATACTATTAACCTGTTATAACTGTACTTAATTGACTGTCATAAATTGATTTATACTAAATAGATATTCTATGGAAGCACTATCGCTAACCGATTACGTTCTCCAAAGATGTATTCAAGACTTCTGATGAAACCAATCATATCCCTGCTTCTAAGCTGCATACTTGCTGCGATTCCTGCAGTGGCGCAGGTGTCATCCGACTCGGTAAAAGTCTATTTCAGGCTTGGCGAGCGTCGCTACGATCCTGCGTTCAGGGATAACAGCGCGAGGATGGACCAGTTTGTCAGCGATATCATACGATACAATGCAGCCTCACAGCTACAGCGGCTGAGTGTACGCGCCTCAGCCTCTCCCGACGGCAGCTACTCAGCCAACGAGCGCCTGAGCCGGTTGCGCTGCAAAACGATAACCGATTATCTCGTCTCTCAGACCGGTATCGACCGCTCATTGGTTACGACACAGTCAGATGGTGTCGCGTGGGAGGAACTTGAGCGTATGGTCTGCGCAGACACCCGCGTGCCATACCGCGACGAAGTCCTCGAGGTGCTCCGTACCGTTCCCGTGTGGGTGTCCGACAGTCATAACCGCATTGTCGGAAGTCGCAAGAAGAGTCTTATGGATCTTCATCAAGGTATACCATACCGCTGGCTTCTCAAAAACATATTTCCGGAACTTCGCAATTCCGTGAGCATCACGTTGTCCGTCGATGTGGAGGAAACGCATTCCGCAATCGCTGATACCGTCGCTGCCGTTGCGGAGCCTGCGCCGGTAGAAACAGTTGTGCTCTCCCCTGCCTCCGGCGATGTTGCAGACACCGTCGTGACAGTTGCGCCCGACAACACACCGTTAGCAGAGACGGCACATACTCCCCGGCACCGTCTCGCCATAAAGACAAACCTGCTCTATGACGCCATCCTGATGCCGTCGCTCGAGGTGGAATACCGCTTCAGCGATAAGTGGACAGCCAATGCGGAAGGCGACGTAGCATGGTGGCACAACGACCCGAAGCACAAGTATTATCAGGTGATGATACTCTCTGGCGAAGGTCGCTACTGGTTCAAGCACTACAACGACAACCCGTGGCACGGTTTCTATGTCGGCGCTTTCGGCGGTGGCGGCAAGTACGACCTGGAGAACGGTAGGCGTGGCTATAAGGGCATCGGATACTTCGGTGGAGTATCTGCCGGTTTTATGTTCCCGGTGAGCCGCAACATATCATTCGAAACGAGCCTTGGGATAGGCTATCTTACCACAAAATACGAAGAATACTTACCCTTCGAGGGGCATTATGTCTACCAGCAGACATCGCGGACAGGCTATTTCGGTCCTCTCAAGCTGAAATTCGCCTTTGTATGGCGTCTGTGGGACATAAACCGCAAAAAGAAAGGAGGCGCCGGACTATGAAAGCGCAACTGAAAATAGCCATAGCAGCCACACTGCTCCTCTCTCTTCCGGGATGCCGCAAGGAACTGTGCTACGACCACGACAAGCATTCGCTCGCGTGCCGTCTTCAGCTCACGCCGGAATGGGAGCGCGAATGGGAACGAGATTACGGTTCGGGCTGGCTCACGGCGTGGGATGCGCCGCGCTTCGGCAAGGAATACGACGATATGCGCCCCGGTGTAGCCGGCGGTCTTGCGGTCTATGTCTACGACGATATCGACTCGGAGCATCCATCGGTCTCCAACGAGTTCCACATAGCTCCTGAGGGCGAGATGGTGCGCGTCACCGAAGGCGACCACCGTCTGCTCATCTTCAACGACGACACGCACAACATCATCATCGATGACATGGCGTCGTTACCGACAGCCCGCGCCACTACTCGCGCCCGCTCACGATCGTCATACGCACAATACCACAGCGACGAGGAAACTGTCGGGGCTCCCGACATGCTCTACGGTCACTATGAGCCGCGCGTCCGTACGGAACTGAGCACGACGGTGACGCCCTACGCCTTCACCATGCGACCGCTGGTCTACACTTACCTTGTCCGATACGAGGTAGTGGAAGGTCTCGAATATATCGCAGCAGCCCGCGGCGGTATGGCGGGAATGGCACGACACGTCTATCTTACCGACGGACACACCGGCGACGACCCCGCCACCGTACTCTACGACTGCATCGTTACATCTTACGGCGTTGAGGCAACAGTCCTCTCTTTCGGTGTGCCGGGATTCCCCGACCGATACTACGACCGCTCCGGCTGGCGCGTTCCCGACGACAACGTACACTATACCCTCAACCTCGAGCTTCTGCTCACGACGGCGCAGAGCTTCACACTCGACTTCGACATCACCGAACAGGTGAAGAACCAGCCACGCGGAGGTGTAATCACAGTATCCGGCATACGCATCGGTGGCGGCAAACCTTCGGGCGACGGTGCATTCGACGTAAACGTTACCGAATGGGGGCCGTATGTCGACATTCCTCTTAATTGACAGCATGACGAACAATCATCATATTAATCAATAATCACATTTAAAATCAATTACTATTTTATGAAAACAAAAAGCTATCTCTTCGCAGCTGCTTCCGCTCTTATGCTTGCCAGCTGCACGCAAAACGAGGTTGTGGATATTCCCGCAACCAAGGCAATCGGCTTCGGAACTTATGTGGGCAATACTTCACGCGCTGCTGCCGAGGAGTCTACCGTAGAAAACCTTAAAGACCCTGCAAAAGGCAATGGTTTCTACGTTTTCGGATCATACATGGACAACAGTGCAGAAGTAATCGTATTTAAAGGCAACGATGACCAGTCACATGTAAAATTCGAAGGAGCTGCATGGGGTTATACACCTCAGAACTACTGGTCCGTGGGCAAGCCATATAAGTTTGCCGCATACGGTCCCGCCGCGGCTCTTGATAATGGAACCAAAACGTTTAGCTACGATGACAACACTCTGTCTGTCAAAAATTTTGAAGCCAAAGGAGATATCGACCTGGTAGTAGCAGAAGGCAATGCCGCCGGTTATACAGTAGCCGATGAAAACGCCACTCCGGAGAAGATTCAATTCAAATTCTTCCACGCACTTTCAAAAGTCCGGTTTACTTTCGTAAACGGTTGGCGAAATCTTGTGACTGTCAAGGTATCCGACGTAAAGCTCACCGGAGTCAAGAGAACCGGCGACCTTACTACTACCGGTACTCTTGCTAACGCTACTGCTCCGTTTGCCATAGCTCATTGGACGAATCAGGCAGTCAAGCTGGAGAATAATGATTACAGCTGGTCTGATGAATTTGAAACCCAAACAACCTCCGATAGCCACCCATACGAATATTTCTTCATTCCTCAGGCTCTTGAAGCTGATCAGGTTTTACTTTCATTCTCTTGTCTTGTGACAAACAGCCAAGGCAGCGGTCCTAACATCGGCGGAGGCGCCGGTCTACCTGTTGATGTTACTGTCAAGATTCCTGTTGATGTTGTAAACAGCTGGGAACCCGGAACCGCTTACAACTATACTCTTACTATCGATGGCAAACTCTTCGGTCTTCTTCCTATCGAATTTGACAATATTCAGGTGATCGACTGGGAAAATGGCAACGGTGACGATCTTAATAGGGATGATGTAACAGAGTAATAATCTTCAAAACTTTATCAAAACTAATATTCCGCGGCGGAGGGGATGCCCTCCGTCACGGAACTTTAAAAACTCTCCCACCAGACTCTCCTGATGTCAATAAAATTCTGTACGGTGACGCGATCATCATCCGTAAGTTGTAATATAC
>JAGBDG010000166.1 GCA_017937625.1 Muribaculaceae bacterium
CACACCCAATTGTTATGGGCAGGAGAAAGTACGTCGTTTTCTTGACAAGTACCCGAATCGCGATACATACAACTTATGGGCTTATGGCGATTCCTCCGGTGATGAGCCGCTTCTATCAATCTCCGATCATCCTGTCCGTTGTAAAGACTGTATTCCGCCATTACCTACGGATTCAGCGCATCATTAAAGTTTGGCTATGGCTCTAAGAAGCTGCGCTATCTGCGGTTCTTTGAGAAGAACTCTGCCGGTGTCATCCAGAAGGTAGAACGTTGGAAACGATGAAAAAAGAAATGCGCCTGACTCGTCGAGCATTCCATTGTCGCATCCGTCCAGCCAAGTTTCGGGGAAATTCTGCGGAATCGTGCGCCATGTATCGGCTTCGGCAGGGTTTATGGCAAGGACTTTGAGCCTGCCTCCTTCTATGCGCATTCGTGTTATGAAATCATCGGCGAGCTCCGCGGCGGCTTTGTGGCAGTCTTCGCACTCCGGGTCATAGAAAAACAGAAGTACCGGGGTGCCTGCGTACTCAGAAAGGCGGTGCGACGCTCCGGAACGGTCGACGAAATCAAAATCGACGACTTTAGAGCCGGGAAGATTCTTCGACGTCATTTCAAGCATCCAGGCAGATCTTGTGCTGTCGGGATATGAGGCAGCGAGCATTGAGCGTAAGAAATCGGTATAGAGACTTTCGTCGCGCATGGGCGATGTAGCCGCGAAAAGATAGTTCTCGACGGTCTGCGAAAACATATATGCGGCATCGTCCGTCGCACGAGCCTTCGCCACGACAGCATCGATGGCTTCAGCACGCGCGCTGTCGCCGCTCATCACGGGAAAGACCGAAAGAAAGTTGGCGAAATTCTGCGCCATGGAATCTGCATCAGTCGCTTGCGGCGAACGAAAATCCATGGCGTCCCAGAAATGGAGCGCCACATAATCAGCTCTCGCAGCAGGTGTTTTCAGCTCCGAAGGCACCGCAGGCAACTCCAGCCCCCGGGCGGCGAGGACAACAGACAGGGGCACCATGACGGCGCACAACACCTTATATATAGATTTCATACCTATATAATAACACGACACAAAAGTTATTGTTGCCGGTTCCGACAGCTGTTATTCAGCGGTCGGGACAAGATACTCAACGGCGGGACGCGACTGAATCTCGCGGACGCGCTCAAGTTCTGCCTGAGCGGCGGGAAGTCCGAGAGCAGCAGCCTCTTCGAACAACCGGGCCGCGCGGTCATAGTCCTTCTGGAGGGCGGCTGCAGTCGCACGAGTATAGGCAGCTTCGGCGCTGTTGCCGGCATGAGCGAGATAGCGGTCGGCTGCGGCGATGTCACCCCTGCGGAGAGCGATGGTAGCCGCATTGATGTTCGACTGCGGGTCGTTGGGATGAATCTCCACAGCCTTGAGCATGATTGCCTCGTACTCCTCGCTTCCTGAAGGATAGACGGAAGCTATGCGCTGGAAATCGACGGGGCGCATGCGCTCGGGCGTTTTTTTGTAGACCTCCAGAAGTTCCTCAACAGTAGCGTAAGCACGGATACGGTACTTGATAGTATAGTCGGAATGACGCAGCGAAGGATACACGCTGTCGAGCATCAGCTTGTACTCTTCGGGATAGCGGCTCTCAATCTCGGAGTTCTTGACATCAGGCTCCATTTTCGAGTCGATTATGTCAAGTATGCCCTTGCGGTGCGTCAGCGAGCTCTTCTCCACCCAGTCGCGAAGTCCGCCCCAGTCTTCTGCCTCGTAGTCGGTATGCATGATTTCCGGGTCGAAATTGTAGTGGTCGCGCACATAGTCCTTGAGCGACGCCGTTCGTCCCATGGCGAGACGGACATTGTTGCTGTACGGACCCTCGGGCGAGGCGTAGCCCTTTATGGCTATGCGTGTGATTGTCGCGTCGGGATCGTTCTTGACCTTGTCGACCGACTCGATGATTTTTGCAAGCTCTATTCTGTTACGGCGATATTTAGGCTTTATCTCCGTGCGGTTCACCATGAAGTCGATATATGCGCGTCCCTCGGCAGTAAGCTCGACGGCGCTGTCGCCTGTAAGCTCGACGAAGCGGTAAGCCTCTTCCATATTCAGCACGGGCACTTCATAGTCGAGACGCGCTATTTCCTTGTCTTCGCCCAGAACAGCAGCCTTGCAGCAGTTGGCAAGCGACTGGCGCACATCGACTTTCGACTGTTTCATCCATTCTTCGAAAGGCACCTCGGCGCGGTACTGTATCGTTTCTTTCGACGATGCGTCGTATACTTTCTCGCCCTGCGCGAGGTCCTTGTTGCGGAGGTGCGAATAATAACGGTTGCGACCCGCAATACGTACAGAAGGAAGCGACACGCTCTCTTTGCCGTCAGCCGAAGTGACAACCGGAGTGAATATCACTTCCTTGTCGCGTCCGGGATTGACTGCGCGGGGGCTTATGTCGAGAGCTACCACAAGGTTCTCGCCTACTCTGTTCACCTTGATGTCGCTCAGGCGGAGAAGATTCTCGCCTGCAAAGGCTGCGGTGCTGCCGATGATTATGGCGGCAAGCACTGTATATATTGATATGAGATGATGCTTCATGACGTCAGAAAGTGTAGATTAGATTCAACGCTGCTTTTGTAGGTCCGACATAGTTGTGGGGATGCTTGGTCTCGACCTTGCGTCCGCAGTCGGCACATTCGAAGCGGTCGTAGCGCGTATATAGCCATCCGAGACCGATTTCAGCCTCGATGTTCCAGTGCCGGTCGAGAATCCAGCTGTAACCATAGGCAATGCCGAGACCGCCCATCCAGCCCTGATAACGGTAGTCTTTCAAATTGCGGAAATCGGTGCCGAGAAATTTGAACGGCAGGTCAAGGTTGCCGAAGTTGTACTGGCCGGCGATGAGATGTGCGCCGACAAAATGACCGGACCACGCCTGACAGAACCAATAGCGTGCCTCGGGCTGGAGCGCCCAGTGTTTCCACTTGTGCCCGCTGATATCCCAGGCGTTGAAGTTACCGCTAACGTCGACTGTCCATTGCGGTGCGACCTTCGCTTCCACTCCGAGATTGACCGTTGCGGTAGCGTCGTACAGAATATTTGTCTTTACAGCTAATTTCTGCGCACTGGCACCACAGAACACGGCGGCAACGGCAAGAAGAGCTGTCAAAAATCGTATTTTCATGCTTAGTCAGCTGTTTATATTATCTCGCGTTTTCTATACAGATTACAAGTAAAGTCATACTGGTTAGGACTTTTAGACTGCAAAAATATAAAAAATCTTTTGTACACGCGTCAACAGGACGCATAAATATTCCCGACAATCTATTTTGTTGACAGTTTTTTATTGGAATTGATAAAAAATCTATCGCAAATACATTGCCGGGAGCGGCTCGGTGAGGAGCAAAACTACATTTTTGCCTTGTCGCGCGGGGGATAGTCGATGGTGTAATGGAGACCGCGTGACTCTCGGCGTTCCTTAGCCTGACGCATTATGAGATAGCCGACATTGATGATGTTGCGGAGCTCGCAGATGGCACGCGATGCTTTCGAACATTTGAACAGGCGCTCCGTCTCCTCGTAGAGTATGTCGAGACGGTTCCATGCTCGGTCGAGGCGCAGGTTGGAGCGGACAATTCCGACATAATAGCCCATGATCTGGTTGACCTCGCGTATGCTCTGAGTTATGAGCACCATTTCTTCGTTGTGCTGTGTTCCCTCGTCGTTCCATACCGGCACGTCGGTACGGATTGAGATGTGACGTGCTTCCTCAAGCGCATGCTTGGCGGCTGCGTCGGCATAGACAACAGCCTCGATGAGCGAGTTGGACGCAAGACGGTTGCCGCCGTGGAGTCCGGTGCAGGAGCACTCGCCGAGAGCATATAGATGACGGATAGACGACTCGCCGTTGAGGTCGACGCGGATGCCGCCGCATAGATAGTGCGCCGCGGGAGCCACGGGGATGTAGTCCTTGGTTATGTCGATGCCGAGCGAAAGGCACTTGGCGTAGATGTTGGGAAAGTGTTTCTTTGTCTCTTCGGGGTCCTTGTGGGTGACGTCGAGATATACGTGGTCGTCGCCGTAGAGCTTCATTTCGGAGTCGATGGCGCGTGCGACGATGTCGCGCGGAGCGAGCGAGAGGCGCGGATCGTATTTCTGCATGAATTCCTCGCCTTTGAGATTACGCAGAACCGCGCCATAGCCGCGCATTGCTTCGGTGATGAGGAACGAAGGACGGTCGCCGGGATGGTAGAGAGCCGTAGGATGGAACTGTATGAACTCCATGTCCGACACGGTTCCTTTGGCACGGTAGACCATGGCGATTCCGTCGCCGGTTGCTACGAGAGGATTGGTAGTCGTCTGGTAGACAGCGCCTACACCGCCTGTCGCCATGACAGTGATTTTGCTCAGGAAAGTATCGACACGCTCGCCGGCGATGTCAAGGACGTATGCGCCGTAGCATGTGATGTCCGGTGTGCGTCGTGTCACAATCTTTCCGAGATGGTGCTGCGTGATTATTTCAATAGCGAAATGGTTTTCGAAAATATCGATATTTTTCGCGGCACGCACAGCCTTGATAAGACTCTCCTGTATCTCGAAACCGGTGTTGTCGGCGTGGTGAAGGATACGGAACTCGCTGTGTCCGCCCTCGCGGTGAAGATCGAAAGAGCCGTCTTCTTTCTTGTCGAAATCGACGCCCCAGCCTATGAGTTCCTTAATCTGCGCGGGCGCTCCTTTGACAACCTTTTCAACAGCTTTCGGATCGCTGAGCCAGTCTCCCGCCACCATCGTGTCATGGATATGCTTGTCGAAATCGTCAAGTTCCAGATTAGTAACCGAGGCGACGCCTCCCTGAGCGAGCGCCGTGTTAGCCTCATCAAGAGTGGTTTTACATACAAGAGCTACTTTTCCTCCCTCGCGGGCAACTTTCAGCGCAAAGCTCATGCCGGCTATGCCTGAACCTATCACAAGATAGTCGTATTCGTAAGTCATTTCCTACTTTTTTAAGGTCGCCGCAAAGTTAGCAATTTTCGCACTTACATTTATAAAAACAAGCGAAAAAAGGTGTAACTTTGCAGTCGGAAAAGGAATATAAGCCAATGGCAGTTTCGAAAGGCAACCAGATTGACATGTTGAACGGCAATCCGACGCGCGCCATGTTCGCGTTCGCGCTGCCGCTTATAGCCACAGGCATGCTCCAGCAATCGTTCAACTCCGTCGACATCGCAGTCGCGGGTCGTTTCGCCGGGCATGGCGCGCTTGCCGCCGTAGGATGCAACGGTCCTGTCATAGGACTTATCATCAATCTATTCCTCGGACTCGCCATAGGCGTCAACGTCGTCATAGCCACGTATATCGGCCAGCGCAATCCCGAGCGCGTACGCCGGACCGTCGGAGCCGCCATGATTCTTTCGGTAATCTGCGGCATATTCATGCTGGCAGTGGCGCTGACAGTCGCAGAGCCGATACACCGGCTTCTCGGGACACCCGAGGAAGTCATGGACCAGGCAGTGGCTTATCTGCGGATTATGGCCTTGGGCATGCCTTTCATGATAGTCTACAACTTCGGAGCCGCCGTTCTCCGAAGCATAGGCGACACCAAACGTCCTTTCTATATCCTTGTCACTACCGGCATTATAAATGTAGGACTGAACTTCTTCTTCGTCATCGGCATGGGTATGGGCGTCGAGGGCGTGGCATGGGGAACCGTCATATCAACGGTCATCAATGCCGTTGCCATTGTCGTCATACTGCTCTATCATGGCGGCGATGTGACGCTCTATCCTGCCCTGCTCCGTCCGTTCCGCCACGAGACGGCACGTATCTGCCGCATAGGCATTCCCGCCGGCATACAGACAACAGTCTTCGCGTTCTCGAACGTTTTCATCCTATCGGCAATCAACAGCTTCGGCGCCATAGCCGCGGCAGGTTCGGCTGCGGCTATCAATTTCGAATTCTACACCTATTTCGTCATCTCGGCGTTCGCGCAGACTGCAACGGCATTCACTGGTCAGAACTTCGGCGCACAGCAGATCGGGCGTATACGCATCATCATGCGAAAGAGCCTGAAAATGGCTCTGATCGCCACAGCCATTCTCGCCTCCATAATCCTTTGGCAGCACCGCCTTTTCCTAAGCATCTTCACTACCGACGCCGGAGTGCAGGATTTCGGAGCTATACGAGTCTGCGTGGTACTCGGGACACAGATAATCGCATGCTACTACGAGTGTGCCGGAGGTGTCATGCGAGGCATGGGACACTCAATGACTCCTGCGGTCATCACCATCGCGGGAACATGCCTGCTACGTCTGCTATGGGTCGGATTCGTACCCTATCAGGGCAATTTCGGGGCGCTTATGTCGGTCTACCCCATATCGTGGATACTCACAGACATCATGATGTGGATAGCTATGCGGCGTATCGTCCGTCACCTTCCGGCATGGCACAGCAAGCCAGACCACGCGGACTAATGCCAAAATTCCTTAAAAGTTTCATAATCAACGCACGCGCGAGCTCTTTTCCACGTTATTAGCAATGTAAGCTTCGAAAGGAGCTAATGTTCACTAAAAATTAAGGTTACAAATTAAATAATTTTTTGTAACTTTGCATGCTAATTGCAACTCAAACGCTTCTATAAAGACACATGAGACAGCTAAAAATCACAAAATCAATCACTAACCGCGAAAGCGCATCGCTCGACAAATACCTTCAGGAAATTGGCCGTGAGGAACTGATTTCTGTTGAAGAAGAAGTAGAGTTGGCACAGCGAATCCGCCAGGGCGACCAGGCGGCACTCGAAAAACTCACACGCGCCAACCTCCGTTTCGTGGTTTCGGTTGCAAAACAATATCAAAACCAGGGACTTTCCCTTCCCGACCTTATCAACGAGGGCAACTTCGGACTCATCAAGGCTGCGAGAAAATTCGATGAAACCCGCGGTTTCAAATTCATCTCCTACGCAGTATGGTGGATCCGCCAGTCCATCCTCCAGGCTCTGGCAGAGCAAAGCCGTATTGTCCGTCTGCCTCTCAATCAGGTAGGGTCGCTCAACAAAATCGGCAAGGCTCTTTCTAAATTCGAACAGGAAAACGAACGCCGTCCCTCTCCCGAGGAACTCGCCGAGAAACTCGATGTGCCTGTAGAAAAAATCGCCGACACCCTCAAGGTTTCCGGTCGCCACATCTCCGTGGACGCTCCTTTCGTTGAAGGCGAGGACAACAGTCTTCTCGATGTGCTCACCAACGACGACAGCCCCATGGCAGACGCCGCCCTCAACCAGGAGTCGCTTTCGAACGAAGTCGACCGTGCCCTCCGCCAGCTCCACGAGCGCGAGCGCGAGATTCTGAAAATGTTCTTCGGCATCGGCTGTCAGGAAATGACACTTGAGGAAATCGGTGCCAAGTTCGACCTCACACGCGAGCGTGTCCGTCAGATCAAAGAAAAAGCAATCCGACGCCTCAAAGGTCAGAAAAGCCGCCTGCTCAAGAGCTATCTCGGCCAATAAGACATTCAGCCCTGACAATACAGCGCGCCGGTTCTGAGGAAACGGCGCGTTTTCTTTTATCTGCGGCGACGAAAGTATTTTGATATTTGCGGAATAATAGCTATTTTTGCAACATAAAGGGGTCAAGTGCGGCATACTTCAAATGCATTATTTTTCTGCCGCACAATTACCCCTCTTTTTTATATGGACTATCAACTCGAAAAAGTAGCTCTGCGATACGGAGCTCTCTACCTGCCGGGCGGCACTTCCGACCGGCTGACACGCGGTTCTGCAGCCCTTGTCGAAATTCTCGGCAAACACGGCTATGCCCTTAGTGAGGATGCCCTTCACGCCACGAACGCCCTCAGTCAGGAGGACGCGGAAGGCATTGCCGCCGTCATAGGCGACATCTACGGCGACAGCCTCAACTGGGCATCGCTTATAAAGAACTGGACCGTTCCGACCGGCGAGACCTGGGAAGACCATGTAATCGCAAAAATCGCCAACATGCTCTCCCCTTGCTACACCAGCAAAGGAACAACTCTCCCGTGCGGTCATTTCATTCCCGAAGGTCTTTTCGATCTCAGCCGATACAACGGCTGTCCGCTCTGCGGCAAACCTTTCAACATCGCCCGTGGCACGCTTGAAGGTCAAGGGAGCATGCGTACAGTGCTCAAAAGATTCACTGACGACGACCTCGAGAACATTTTCAAAGAGATTGCAGCATCGCCATTACCGCCTGACGCCACCGCGCTCGACAGTCTGCGCATTCTTTCAGGAGCATACATTCTTCCCGACGGTTTCAAAATCGGAAACATAGAATCGGCTATGGCAATATCCGCCGGATGCTTCGACGCCGGCGACTTTGACGCCGCTTTCGCGCTTCTCGACAGCCCCATGCGACTGATGCGCATGCTATGGATGCGGCAGACAGGGTATACTCGCATAATCCGTCCGGCACAGATCAAGAACAAAGAAAAAATCAGGCTCCACTACACCCGCGGGGAATGCCGCGCCGTCGCCGAATGGCTCGACGCAGCTATTGACGACATCGACCGCACTTGTGCGGCGATGCACCCGTACAGAGGCATGTGGGTACGTTTTATCCGCGCTCTGAGACTTGCCGAATACGCCCGCGAGAGGGAGCTCGGCAGACTCGCCGCGCTCCTCGACCGCTTCTACAAGGATGACTATCCTGTCCCCGCGGGCGAACTTGAAGCCGCATGGCTCAAGGGGGACGCCACATCTGTCTTCAATATGCTGCGGTCGAATCCCGGAACTTTCGCAAGAACGCTTTTCGCTTCGATGCTCCATTTCCCCGACTCGGCGATGGAGAACTTCCGACAGGTGACGCAGAATCTTGAGCCCCGTCTGCTCGTGACTCTCGACTCTTACGCCGCCGACTATTTCATGCCCGAGACCGATTTCCGCATTGTCACGCTTGCCGACGGACGGCGCGTAAGCGTACCACTCAACAAGAATCTCGGAACATACACCGAGGACGAACGCGGCGGTTTTGCCCGTCATGTCAAGGAAACTGCAATAGACGCACTCTTAGCTCATTATAGCAATAAATACAACCGCACCGGCGGAAATATCTGCATAGCGAAAGAGCTTTACGACATTCCCGTACCCATAGGCGACCGTGGCACGGCTATCGCCGATGCCGAATCGGCATTACAGGGACAGCGCTTCGCAGTCAAGGGCGACAATGTCCGTCTTTTCCTGCAGTGGGGCAAAGGTTTGCCCGCACAGCACCTCGACATGGACCTGAGCGCCAAGCTCGTCAACAGCGACGGAAGCAGCGTCGACTGCGCGTACTATAATCTTTCCGTACCGGGAGCGACCCACAGCGGCGATATTCAGCACATTCCCGACAAGGTCGGCACCGCCGAATACATCGAGCTTGACCTGCCCGCGCTGCACGACAACGGCACCCGCTATGTAATATTCGCCTGCAACGCCTATTCGAGCCGTTCGCTCTCTCCCAATCTTCAGGTCGGCTGGATGGATTCGGACAATCCCATGAAAGTCGACGAGGAAACAGGCGTGGCATACGACCCGTCGACAGTGTCGCAGATGATACACATCGGCGAAAGCGAGCTGTCGCGCGGACTTGTATTCGGCATTCTCGATGTCGACGCACGTGAAATCACATGGCTTGAGATGCCGAACGGCACTCAGCGTCTCGATCAGCTCGACGCGGCAGCCGTAGAGGCTTATCTGCATAAACTCCACAGCAAAATAACTATAGGCGAGCTTCTTGAGCTTTACGCATCGGCACGCGGCTGCGGCATCTGTCACAATCCGGAAAGCGATTGCGCTGAGCGATACACCTTGCAATGGGCGAAGAACCCGGCAGCCGTAGCCGGTCTGCTGCTCTGAAAAAAGCGAATAATCATGAATACTGACGTAATACATCTCCTGCCCGATTCTGTGGCGAACCAGATAGCCGCCGGCGAAGTGATACAACGCCCCGCCTCGGTTATCAAAGAGCTCGTCGAGAACGCCATCGACGCAGGAGCCACAGAAATAAGCATTATCCTCAAGGACGCCGGACGCACGCTCATCCAGGTTGTCGACAACGGCTGCGGCATGACGCCTACCGACGCCCGAATGGCTTTCGAGCGCCATGCCACAAGTAAAATATCGGAAGCCTCCGACCTTTTCACTCTCCACACCATGGGCTTCCGCGGCGAGGCACTTCCTTCTATCGCAGCGGTAGCGCAGGTCGAACTGAGGTCGATGCGCCGCGACTCAGACACGGGGACACGACTGCTAATCAACGAATCGAAGTTCGAGAGCCAGGAGCCTTGCTCAATGGTGCCGGGAACCAACATTATGGTGAAGAACATTTTCTTCCACATGCCCGCACGCCGCAAATTTCTCAAGAAGGACAGCATTGAGCTCAACCATATCCTCCGCGAGTTCGAACGCCTCGCCCTGGTCAACACAAACGTTGACTTCACCCTCATCAGCGACGACCGTACGCTCCACCGTTTCGGACCGGGAAGCCTCAAGCAGCGCATAGGCTCGCTTTTCGGCAAAAACCTCGAGATGCAGCTTGCGCACATCGAGACAGAGACCTCGCTCGTAAAAATCGAGGGCTTCGTCGGAATGCCTCGATTCGCAAAAAAACGCGGCTACCAGCAGTTCCTGTTCGTGAACGGCAGAAACATGCGTCATCCGTTCTTCCACCGCGCCATCCTCAAATGCTACGAACAGCTCATAAGCCCCGAGGCGCAGCCGTCATATTTCATCAACTTTATCGTTGACCCGTCGACCATCGACGTGAACATCCATCCCCAGAAATACGAGATAAAATTCGAACACGAGCAGGCTATCTGGCAGATTCTCGAGGCGTCGGTACGCGAGACCCTCGGCAAGTCGCAGGCAGCTGGCGCCATCGATTTCGACTCGGAAGACGCCCCTGAGATTCCGGTGTTCAATCCTGTGGGAGGCGACGTGCCGCAGGAAGATTTCGAGAGCGACTATAATCCGTTCCGCGAAAGCAATGGCGATACCGCACTGCGCCCGTCGTCCGACAACCGCCGGTCACCGTCGTACAACTATCGTCCCGCCGCACAGGAAGTGCCGCGCGACTGGGAGCAGCTTTACCAGAGTTTCAGCAGCCGCCGTGAAGAGGCTTTCCAACAGCCCGCGGACGAGCCGGACGAACAGCCGGCGTCCCAAAGCGCTACTGAAAGCGGCAGCGCTTCGCTGGGTTTTGCGGAAGAGAAAGCCTCCCCGACTTGCATGCAGCTCCATAACCGCTTCATCGTCACCGGCTCGCAGAACGGACTGATGATAATATCGCAACGCAGAGCCCATATCCGAATACATTACGAAAACTTCATGCGCCAGCTTGCGGAAGGCACCATAAGTTCGCAGAGTCTTCTTTTCACCGAGGACACCGAGCTTTCCCCTGCCCAGAACGCGCTGCTGACGGCATCGCAATCCGAGCTTGAGGCTCTCGGTTTCGGACTGCGCGACAACGGCAAGCTCTGCTGGAGCGTCACTGCCGTACCCGCGCCGCTCACTTCCGTGTCGCCGCTCGAAACGCTCATGTCGCTTCTCGAGGACATCGCCGAGCGTGGCGAGACCGACGCCGCGTCGCTCCATGCTCCTCTCGCCCTGTCCATGGCAAGAAATGCGGCAGTGGAAGCCGGACAACCGCTGTCTGCCTCGGAGATGGAGAGCATTGTCGCCGATCTTTTCCGTTGCGACGAACCTTCGCATACTCCCGACGGTCTGCCCGTGATGACTCTGATTTCCAACGACGAGCTTTCGGACAAATTCTCAAGATAACCGCATGCGCCGTGCTCTTCTGATTATCTGCATATTGCTGAGTCTCCCGGTTATTGCATCCGACAGGAGCACAACAACCGCGCTCCAGAGGCTCGACGGCATTCTCCAGAATCAGGAGAAGTTCCTCGCCGTGCGGCAGCAGCGAATCGACAGTCTGCGCGAACTCTATTGCGCCAAACCGGGTCCGGCACTGCTCATGCAGATTTCCGAGGAATACAAAGGTTTCAACAACGACTCCGCCATGGCATATCTGCGTCTTGGCGCCAAGACGGCATCCGGTCGTGAATCCGACGGATTCCGCTGGCGACTGGCGGCACTTATGCCCCTCGGAGGACTTTTCGACCAGGCGATAAAAACCTTCCAGAGCATCGACACCACCAAAATCGAGCCGCAGAATCTCGCATCATATTATGACTCCGGCCGTCAGATGTATTCCTATATCGGTGCGTTCCTCAAGGATTATCCGGCTACTTCGCGAGAATACAACGACAAGGCGCTCGAAATGCAGCGCCGTCTTCTGGACGTGCTGACGCCGCACAGCCTCGAGCACCGCTTCAACCTCGGCGAATACTTCTATCTCACCGGGAGCAACGAGAAAGCGAAGCTGCTCCTGGAGGAAGTAGTGGAAAGCGAGCCGGCATCGAGCAACATGAGCGCGCGTGCGTCGAATCACCTCTACAATATCTACAAGGAAAGCGGCGACCAGTCCACTGCAATCTACTATCTCACCCTATCGGCGATATCCGACATCCTGTCCGCCACACGCGAGGTAGCGTCGCTGCAGACCCTCGGCAATGTGGTGTACGCCTCCGGAGACATCGGACGAGCGTACAGCTATCTGTCGGCGGCGCTCGAGAAAGCCGTGACATGCGGAGCCCCGCTGCGAATGGTGGAGACCGCAAAAGGGCTGCCTATCATCGAACACGCCCACAGCAGCCGTCTGGCTGCGAACCGTCGCGCCCTCAACTGGGTTGTAGCCGGCGTATGGGTTCTGCTTATCATAGTGCTTCTTACATTATTCACACTCAAGCGCGAGATGAGCAAAATGGCGCGCCTGCAGGAAAGCCTGCGTTTCGCCAACAATGCCAAAGAAGTGTACATAAGCCAGTTCCTGAGCCTTTGCTCAATATATATGGACAAGCTCAACCAGTTCTGCAAGCTCGTGACGCGAAAGCTCGCTGCTGGACAGTCCGACGAGCTCTACCGCATGGCGAAGTCCGGTAAGTTTGTCGAGGAGCAGACCGGCGAATTCTACGAAGTGTTCGACGATGCATTCCTCCACATATATCCGGATTTTGTGGAGCAGGTGAACGGACTTCTGCGCCCGGAATGCCGAATAACCCTGCAGAGCGGCGAGATGCTCAACACCGACCTGCGCATCCTCGCTTTCATGCGTCTCGGCATTGAGGAAAGTCCGCGTATCGCCCAGGTGCTCAACTACTCGCTCAACACAATCTACGCCTATCGGAACCGTCTCAAAAGCCGCGCGCTAAACCGCGAGACCTTCGAGGCAGACGTCATGAGCATCAACTCGCAGGCATGAGAGAATGTGGCTGCGTGGACGCCGCTTGTCTAAAATTGTTAAAAATCTATTTCACAGAGGTTAAAACGCTATATTTTAGCAAATATTATCATTTTTGATTTACGCGTTAACAAACTTACCGGATAATTGTTCGTAACTTTGCATCGCAAAAGAAAGCTACACAATTTCTGCACGTACTTAGGTTAGGTTTTATTCATAGACAGAAATCCCCCTAATAGACAGTGAACCTTTCTGAACGGAAGCAGCAATGTTTTCGCCCCGAAAGTGTCTTAGACAATAGATATAATAGGAAAATGTGTTTTATGTTAGTTATGTAATTGTTTTAAGTCTTTTAAAACACAGCAGGGCGTCCTCGTGAGAAGATGCCCTGCCTCGTTTTTGCACGTTTCCCCCGGCAACATCTTTTTTCCGATGCTTTAAGAGGTTGCAATTGCTTATTTCACGGAAATTATTTAATTTTGCATTTTACAAAGTATAATAATAAAACAGCGCAAATCAGATACAATCATGAGCAAGGAATTCAAGCGAACACTCATAACAACGGCTCTCCCTTACACCAACGGACCCGTCCATATCGGACACCTTGCCGGCGTCTATATTCCGGCAGACATCTACGCGCGCTATCTGCGCCTCGCCGGACGACCCGTTGTCATGATAGGCGGCAGCGATGAGCACGGTGTGCCCATCACTCTGAAAGCTCGCGCCGAAGGTGTGACGCCTCAGGACATCGTCGACCGTTACCACGCGCTTATAAAGAAATCATTCGAGGAACTCGGCATTTCCTTCGACATATACTCGCGCACCACTTCGGATATTCACAGCGAGACAGCCTCGGAGTTTTTCCGTCACCTCTACGACAAGGGAGAATTTGTCGAGAAGACCTCCGAACAGCTTTATGACCCCCAGGCAAAAGAATTCCTCGCCGACCGCTATGTCACCGGCGAGTGCCCCCACTGCCACAATCCGCGCGCCTACGGCGACCAATGCGAGGCTTGCGGCACATCGCTGAACGCCACCGACCTCATAAACCCAAAGAGCGCAATTTCCAACTCGCCGCTCGAACTTCGTCCCACGCACCACTGGTACATGCCTCTCGACAAATGGGAGCCGGCTCTGCGCCAGTGGATTCTCGAAGGTCACAAGGAATGGAAGAGCAACGTCTACGGTCAGTGCAAGTCATGGCTTGACATGGGTCTGCAGCCGCGTGCCGTCTCGCGCGACCTCTCGTGGGGCATTCCCGTTCCCGTTGAAGGCGCTGAGGGCAAGGTGCTCTATGTATGGTTCGACGCTCCCATCGGATACATCTCCAACACCAAGGAACTTCTGCCCGACTCGTGGGAGAAATGGTGGAAGGACCCCGAGACACGCATAATCAACTTCATCGGCAAGGACAACATCGTCTTCCACTGCATCGTTTTCCCCGCCATGCTCATGGCTTACGGCGACGGATTCCAGCTGCCCGACAATGTGCCGGCAAACGAATTCCTCAATCTCGAGGGTGACAAAATCAGCACCTCACGCAACTGGGCTGTCTGGCTCCACGAATATCTCGCCGACTTCCCCGGCAAACAGGACGTGCTCCGTTACGTCCTGACGGCAAACGCTCCCGAGACCAAGGACAACGACTTCACATGGCGTGACTTCCAGGCGCGCAACAACAACGAGCTCGCCGCCATTCTCGGCAATTTCGTCAACCGTGTCGTCATTCTCACACACAAATATTACAACGGTGTCGTTCCCGCCGCAGGCGAGCTTCTGGACATCGACAAGACAGCATACGCCGAGCTTGCCGGCCTACGCGACTCGCTCACAGACAATATCGAGAACTTCCATTTCCGCGAAGCTCTCAAAGACGCCATGGGCATCGCTCGCCTCGGCAACAAGTATCTCCAGGACTGCGAGCCGTGGAAAGTCGTTAAGACCGACCCCGAACGAGTGAAGACCGTCATCAACGTATGCACGCAGATATGCGCTTCCATCGCCGTGGCAATGGAGCCCTTCATGCCCTTCTCTTCCGAACGCCTTGCCAGGACCCTCGGTCTGGGCAAGCTGTCGTGGGACATGATCGGCAACGCCGACGCCGTGCCTGCAGGCACCGTCCTCGGCGCGCCCGAGCTTCTGTTCGAGAAAATCGACGACGATACAATCAAGGCACAGACCGACCGTCTGGAGCGCATCAAGAAAGAGAATGCGGTCAAGGCATATCAGCCCGAACCCGTCAAGGCAGAAATAAACATGCCCGACTTTGAGAAACTCGATATCCGCGTAGGCAAAGTAATCAGCTGCGAGCGCGTACCCAAAGCTGACAAACTCCTGAAATTCAGCATCGACGACGGCACAGGCACACCGAGAACCATTGTGTCCGGCATAGCGCAGCACTACAAACCCGAGGAG
Organism: Muribaculaceae bacterium; assembly: GCA_017937625.1. Taxonomy (GTDB): domain Bacteria; phylum Bacteroidota; class Bacteroidia; order Bacteroidales; family Muribaculaceae; genus CAG-873. The sequence continues at coordinate 15,702 of JAGBDG010000166.1, forward strand.
CTCACTGGCAAGCAGGTATGCTTCATCGCCAACCTCGCCCCGGCAAAAATCCGCGGCGTGGTGTCGCAGGGCATGATTCTCTCAGCCCTTAATGCCGACGGCTCACTAAAAGTCATATCACCTGCTTCCGACGCAACAAACGGCGCACAAGTTAAATAGAAAAATGTTGGCAAAGCCCAGAATACTGATTATATACACCGGCGGTACTATCGGCATGATCGAGGACCCGTCGACAAAGGCGCTGAAACCTTACGATTTCTCGCACCTTATCGACAATGTGCCCAAAATCAAGATGCTCGACTATGAGATTGACAACATCCAGTTCAATCCCATAGACTCCTCCGACATGGATCTTGACCATTGGAAACTGATGGCAAGAGCCATAGCCGAGAACTACGAGAACTACGACGGATTTGTCGTGCTCCATGGTACCGACACCATGGCTTACACGGCATCCGCCCTGTCGTTCATGCTCACGAACCTCAACAAGCCTGTGATCATCACGGGATCGCAGCTGCCTATCGGCGAAGTGCGCACCGACGGCGAGGAAAACCTCATCACCGCTCTCCAGATAGCGGCGGCGCGCGACCTCTACGGCGCGCCTACCGTCCGCGAGGTAGCCATTCTTTTCGAAAACTATCTCTGGCGAGGAAACCGCGCCACCAAACGCAGCGCCGACAACTTCAACGCCTTCAAGAGCAACAACTATCCTGCGCTGGCAAAAATAGGTCTGGGCATCCACTTCGACCTCGACGCTCTCAACCATGTGGAGCGTCCTTCGAAACTTGTCACCCACTATGAGCTCGACCCGCACGTCATGGCAATCGACCTCTTCCCCGGTCTGAGCGAGAAAGTACTGCGCCACATGCTTAATACTCCAGACATCAAGGGCATAGTTCTACGCACATACGGCACCGGCAATGCCCCCACATGGGGATGGTTTGTCGAAGCCCTGCGCGAGACCGTAGAGCGAGGCGTGGTGATTCTCAACGTCACCCAGTGTGTCAACGGCGGAGTACACACCAACCGCTACGAGTCCGGTGAAATACTCGCCGGTACAGGTGTTGTTCCCGGTCATGACCTCACTTTTGAGGCGGCTATAACAAAAATGATGTTCCTCTTCGGTCTGGGCATTGACCCCAAGGAAGTGGCACGGCGTCTCGTTGTCCCCATCGCCGGAGAGCTAACCCTTGTCCATAGGCACTGACATGACACGCAAGCTCCTGCATATCGCGTCTCTGGCGATACTCGCTGTCGCGTTTTCGGCAATCCCCTCAAGGGCACACGCCGAAAACAAGGCGCCGCAGTGGGAGACTGTCAGCTCCGACGACAGTTCCGACAGCATGCACGACGAGCTGCAGCGGGAGAACGTCACCATAAGCAGCCGCGACGGAGCAATATACATCAGTGTCGCAAAACCGGTGAAAATAGAAATCTATTCTATTTTAGGACAGCTCATCACATCAAAACAAATAAAACCGGGCACGGTACGCCTGAGCCTCAACCGCCGAGGCGTCTACATCCTCAAGGCAGGAACCATCACCCGGCGCATCAATCTGTGACATCATGGCAGAAAAGATAAAAGTTCAGGTAGTCAATACCTCCGGTCACGACCTTCCGTCGTATGCCACGGCTGCATCGGCAGGCATGGATCTGCGTGCGGCTCTTAAAGAACCCATGACCATAATGCCGGGGCAGCGCGCCCTTGTGCCGACAGGCATCAGAGTGGCAATCCCCGAGGGCTATGAGATACAGCTTCGCCCCAGAAGCGGACTTGCCATAAAGGAAGGTATAACACTTTTAAACACTCCGGGCACCATCGACGCCGACTATCGAGGCGAGTTATGTGTTATACTTATAAATCTTTCCGAGAAACCGTTTACCGTCAACGATTCCGACCGTATATGCCAGATGGTGCTCGCCGAGGTTCCGCAGATTGAATGGGAACCTGTCGATGAACTGATGTCTACAGAACGAGGAGAAGGCGGCTTCGGTCATACCGGAACAAAATGACACTTTTGCCCCGTGAAACATCCGCGTCTTCAACTACTGCCGTTCTTAATCATCGCCGTTGCCGCCGTCCTGAGTCTCTGCGCCGCCAAACCGGACAGAAGCGACCGCAGCAAGGCCGAATACATCTTCCTTGAAGCGTCGCAAGCCTTCGAAGAGAACAGGCTCGACGACTATTACTATCTGCTCCGCCGCGCCTCCGAACTTGTCCCTAACGACACCTTCACCGCTGCTCGCATAGCCGAGCTGCAGCTACAGATGCCCGGCGACTCCCTGCAGCGCCTGCGTGCCTACGAAGCTATCAGGACTCGCTTCTATGCCGACCCGACAAACGACATCTACGCTCGCTCATACGCCAATCTTGCCAACGCCATAGGCAAGGTTGACGACATCATCGGTCTTTGGGAGACCCTCGACAGCCTCGAGCCGCAGCGCACCGACCCGGCGTTCAATCTTGCGGCGGCTCTTTTCGCAAAATACCAGAGCACGCTCGATACAGCGCTCTACAACCGCGGCATCTCCATTCTTGACAGGCTCGAGAAGACCGCAGGCATGAATATTCCGCTTGCATACAGCAAAATATCGGCATACTTGCTTACAAACGACACTATATCTATCCTGTCTTCGCTCGAGCGCCTGCGCAAGGCTGCTCCTGCCGAGGTAGAGGCACAGCTTCTGATCGGAAACGTATTCGAGCATCTGTCGATGCCTGATTCCGCGCTCTCGGCATACAACCGCGCCGCCGACATCGATCCCGAGAATGGTTCGGTCTATATCTCTCGGGCGGAATTCTTCCGCAACCGCGGCGACAGCGTCGCCTACGACCGCGAGGTATTCCGTGCCCTCGAGTCGCAGGAGCTGCCATTCAATGAAAAATTCGGGTTGCTGACAGGATATGTGACAAAGCTGTATAAAGACACCACCCAATGGGACCGCATCAGCCAGATGTTCAGCGTGCTCGAGCAGATAAATCCCGGCGAAGCCGAGCTGCACGACTTCTACGCCAGCTACAAGTCGGCAATAGGACAGAAAGAGGAAGCAGCCGAACAGCTCAGCTACAGCATAGACCTCGACCCGTCAGACCCGCGAAGATGGAACGACCTCACTGTATTATATTTCAATCTGAACGACACGGCAAAAGCCGAAGAGACCGCACGGAAGGCATTCGCGCTCTATCCGGAGCAGGGTACTTTCCAGTTCCTCCTTTCCACAGCGCTGTCGCTCCAGGACAGGACAGAAGAAGCGCTTGAGGTTCTCGACGGAATCGACACCCTGCACATAAGCAACACCATCCTCGAATCGACAATACATGCGACAAAAGGCGACATACTGAGCAAACTCAACCGCACCGACGAGGCACAGGTAGAATATAAGAAATCGGTCGACCTTAACCCCGACAACTATATGGCGATGAACAACTGGGCATACTTCAACGCAGTCAAAGGCATAGACCTTGACGCCGCCGAGCTGTATGCCTCCATCGCATGCGCTGCAGAACCTTGGAACGCGACATACCTCGACACCTACGCGTGGGTGCTTTTCAAGAAAAAAAGCTATGAAAAAGCCCGTGAGGTTATCGACAAGGCACTCGCCGTCTACGGCATAGCACCCGAAGGTAAAACTCCGGAGGAAATAAATCCCGCCATCAAACAGGCAGAAGAGACTGACCCTGAGCTGGAAGAACACACCGAGCCTTCGGCAGAAATATACGACCACGCCGGCGACATATACTTCTGGATACATCTGCCGGAAGAAGCCGTCGATTTCTGGAAAAAGGCGGCGAAGCTTGCCCCCGACGACAAACTGATCAGAAAAAAAGCAGATCAAAAAACCTATTTCTTTGAATAACAGATGAAAGTCCTCAGAATATTCACCGCCGTCTGCGCCGCTCTTGCCATACTCGGCATCAGCTCATGCAAAAGTTCAAAAAAAAGCGTGAGTACCGGCGGCTATACACCCGAGACAGCGGTGGAAGACATCATTTCCGACGCGACAGAAGATTTCAAGGCACTCGCGCAATCTTACAAGGCATGGAACAATGTCACTGTCCCTGTCCGGCTGAACATG
>JAGBDG010000167.1 GCA_017937625.1 Muribaculaceae bacterium
GCCGGCGCCTTTGTCGCTGAGAGAGTTGAGAACTATCATGTCGAGATTCTTGCGCTCGAGTTTCTCCCGGGCATTGGCATCGCCGTTGTCCGTCTCGAGAGCGAAACCTACGAGAATCTGTCCGGGACGTTTCGCCTGTCCGAGCGTGCGGGCGATGTCGGGATTCTTGACAAGCCTTATGCAGTCTATTCCGTCGTGCTCACGCTTGATTTTATGATCGAGCTGCTGTTCGGGAGCATAATCGGCGACAGCGGCAGCCATAATGGCGATATCGGCGTCCTCGAAGCTTTTCTGTGCCGCATCGAGCATCTCCTTCGCGCTTTGGACGTCGACACGACGTATCGCCGGATCAGAGACCGAAAGAGAAGCGTCGACCGGACCTGCCACAAGTGTGACGCGGGCTCCGCGACGCGCTGCTTCCGCGGCAAGAGCGAACCCCATCTTGCCGGTAGAGAAGTTGCTGATGAAGCGGACCGGATCGATTTTTTCGACAGTCGGTCCGGCTGTAATCATCACATGCATGCCTTTGAGGCTTCCTTCTGACCTACTGAAAAAAGAATCGACGGCAGCGGCTATGTTTTCCGGCTCCTCCATGCGTCCGCGACCGGTAAGATGGCTTGCAAGCTCGCCGGATGCTGGTTCGATGATATGTACGCCGTCGGCGGCGAGAGTGCGGAGGTTGCGTGTCGTTGTAGGATGTGCCATCATGTCAAGATCCATGGCAGGAGCTATGAAAACCGGACACTTTGCCGAGAGGTAAGTCGTGACAAGCATGTTGTCGGCAACGCCGGTCGACATCTTCGCTATTGTCGAAGCAGTGGCGGGAGCTATGACCATAGCGTCTGCCCACAGTCCGAGGTCGACATGCGAGTGCCATTCGCCGGTGTTGGCGGTAAAGAATTCGCTTATGACAGGTTTGCCTGACAGAGCCGAAAGTGTCACAGGAGTAATGAACTGTTTGCCGTTGGGCGTTATCACAACCTGGACTTCGGCTCCGGATTTGACAAAAAGGCGCAGAAGCACCGCGCTTTTGTAAGCGGCGATGCCTCCGGTTATGCCGAGAATGATATGTTTACCCTTTAGGTTCGGATACATAAGTTATTCAAGTAATCGTCAGGACTTCTTGCCCCTGAGTTTTATGCGGGTGAAAGCCTGCTTGGTGTTTCGTGCGAAATCGCCCTGCATAATCCAGCTGTAATAACCGGGATCGGCGGCGAGGACCTCCTCGGCGACTCTTCCCTTGTACTTGCCGAAATTGATAATCTCGCGGTTTTTGTCATCGTAGATGAGACGTCCCATGATGTCGACGTTGCGGTTAGGCGACGAATATTCGGCAAGAGCGCTGATGTCGCATGGAACATCATCGTATTTTTCGAGCTGTGCGAGAAGCACTTCCATTGTGGCGCGCGTGTCGGCGAGCGCGCCGTGGGCGCCCTCGAGCTCTTTCCCGCAGTAGTAGTGGTAGGCGGCGACGAGCGTGCGCGGCTCTTTCTTGTGATAGATGGTCTGCACGTCTATCATGCGCGACTTCGAGAGGTCAAAATCTATGCCTGCTCGCTCGAATTCGCGGTCGAGCAACGGTATGTCGAAACGGTTGCTGTTATATCCCGCTATGTCGCATCCTGCGATGATTTGCGAGAGCGAGTTCGCAACCTGACGGAAAGTCGGCTCTTTTGCCACGTCCTCGTCGGTGATGTGGTGTATGGCTGTGGCTTCCTCGGGAATGTGCATCTCGGGGTTGATGCGGCGTGTCTTTTCATAGACAGAGCCGTCGGGCATGAGTTTCACAAGAGAAATCTCTACTATGCGGTCGTTTGTCACGCTTGTTCCTGTTGTCTCCAGATCGAAGAACACAAGGGGACGCGTCAGTTTGAGTTTCATGTGCTTGCTTTATTAGAAGTCGCTGACCGTCATGGGCATGAGGAGCATCACAAGCTCGGTGTTCTCAGGCTCTTCCATGGGCTTGAAAACGCCGGGGCGCGCCGCGTCACCGAGTTCGATGGCAATTTCGGAATTGCGGAGAGTGCTGAGAATCTCGATGAGATACGAAGCATTGAAGCCTATCGTGAGGTCGGAGCCGTTGTAGTTGCAGGGAACGCTTTCGCGAGCGCTTGTGCAAAGGCTCGGGTCGCTGCTCTTGATGAGTACGCTGTCCTGGCTGAAACGGAATTTTTCCAGACCTCCGTCAACCTCCACGAATATGCCGACACGACGTACGGCATTGAGAAGTGCCGTGCGCTCGATTGTGAGGATATTGGGATTGTTGCGGGGAATGACGCGGTTGTAGTCGGGATAGTTGCCGCCGAGGAAAGTGAGCTGGAATGTGATGTGCTCCGTCTCGAGACGGGCGCTCTTGGTGTACATTGTCACTTTGAGCGATTCGTCGCTGCCCATGACGTTCTTGATGATTCCGGCTGCTTTTGCGGGAATTGTTCCGGCTGCCTGTACGTCTGGAGCGGTGCGGCTGTCGACGAAACGCACAAGCTTGCGGGTATCGGTAGCTGCGAAGACAATTTTGTCCGGAAAAACCTCGAAACGCACGCCCATCATTGCCTGACGGTACTCTTCTGTGGCAGCGGCGAACATGGTGTTGTCGAGTCCCGCTACCATCTGCTCGGTAGCGAGAGTAAATACGGCAGGCTCGCCGTCGGTCTCGGGCTCGAAGCGCGGATACTGTTCGCCGGGCAGACATACAAATGAAAAATGTCCTGCCTGATAAGTAATCTGCATCTCCAGGGTGTCATCGTTGACTTCTACAGTGATACCCTGCTCGGGAAGCTCTTTGAGAAGTTCGACAAGGCGACGGGCGCCGACGCATACGCTGCCCGAACCGACAGCTTCTTCGATGCTCACGCGTGCCGACAGAGCGTTTTCCTGGTCGGAACCCATGATGGCGAGCATTCCGTTTTCGGCGTCGACCGTAAGAAGGAAGTTGTCAAGGATTGCGAGCGCGTTTTTGTTGCAGATCACCTTGCTCACAGCCTGGGCTGCGGAGAAGAAGGCTTTGCTTGAGACATTAAATTTCATATCTGTATGTTTATGTTATTAATTTCAGTTCTGAAAAGGCCTGTGCCTGAATTTTCAACTTGCAAAGATACACATATTAATAGGGACGTGCAAATTCAATGCCTCTTCAGCGCAACTGCCCGGTCTTCGTTTTGAGTTTTTTTAACAGACAGTCATAAGCTTCCCGGTTGTTATATAATTGATTTCACTGCTGTCCACTAAAAATGGACGTGGTTAAAAATTAAATAAATTCGGTTCACTTGAACCATAGAGAACTTTGACATCGTTGATATTCTTTTTGTCGAACAAGTCCCGTATATGGGTTTTGTCGGTAAGCGAGATTCC
>JAGBDG010000016.1 GCA_017937625.1 Muribaculaceae bacterium
AGGCGAGTTCTGACATACGAATAATGATATAAAAAACGACCGCATGGAGAGTCCCGTGCGGTCGTTTTTTATGACTGTTTCAGATTATTTGCTGAAGAGGGGAGTGGGGTACTCGCCATTGGCGTGAAGCTCGGCGAATTTCTCTACCACACCGGGACGGTCGGCGCTGTACGTCACGCCGAACCAGCGGGAGTCGGTGTCGAGAACCTTGACTGTCACCTCACCGTCCTGTACGAGCGGCTCGATGCAGGGAGGAATGGGGAACTCTGCCTTGGGAACGTCGACGTTCTTGCTGAGGAAATCGATGAAGCGCTTCTCGCTGAGCTCGAAGTAGTCGGGTGTGAAGCCCCACATGTTCATCGATACGGGAGTGTTGGGCTCGAGGTGCTCGAGTGTGCCCTGGGCGTTGTTGCTCACGATGTCGTGCTTGTCGTCATAGCGGATGTCGGTGCGCTCCTCTACGGCTGTGAGAAGTCCGTCCTTGGTCTTGCAGATGCCGCGGCTGACGGTTCCGTTCTCGGTCATGGTGTTGCCTACGCGGAAGCCTACCATCGAGTAGTCGCCCTTGCGGTCACGCGGACGCATGAGGTCCTTGGCGAGGACGGCGAAGCTGTCGCGTCCGTAGAAGTCGTCGGCGTTGATGACGGCGAAAGGTTCTTTGATGACGTCCTTGCCCATGAGGACTGCCTGTGTGGTGCCCCAGGGTTTGGTGCGGTCGGCGGGACATGTGAAGCCGGCGGGAAGTTTGTCAACCGACTGGAAAACAACTTCTACGGGTACCTTGTCCTCGTATTTCGATATTACTTTTTCGCGAAATTCCTGCTCGAAGTCCTTGCGGATGACGAAAACGATTTTGCCGAAGCCGGCGCGAAGAGCGTCGAAAACGGAGTAGTCCATGATGGTTTCGCCGTTGGGTCCGAGACCGTCGAGCTGCTTGAGGCCGCCGTAACGGCTGCCCATGCCTGCTGCAAGAATGAATAATGTGGGTTTCATTTGGTTATGAATTTAAAGTTGATGTGGCGTATGTAGCGTTCGCCCGGCGAGAGCACTGTCGGGGGAAATGCCGGCTTGTTGGGCGCGTCGGGGAAGTCCTGGCATTCGATAGCGACGCCCTCGTAGTCCTCGTAGCTGCGTCCAGCCTTGTTCAGTGGGCTGCCTGCGAGCCAGTTGCCCGTGTAGACCTGCACGCCTGGCTGGTCGGTCTCCACCTCGAGGACACGTCCCGATTTTTCATCGGTGAGAACGGCTGCCGTGGCGAGCACGCCGGGAGCGTGGTTGTCGATTACCCAGCAGTTGTCGTAGCCCTTGCCGTAGGTGAGGGCGGGGAAGGGTAGGCGGATGTCGCGACCGAGTTCCTTGTCGAAGGTGAAGTCCATGGGACTGCCTGCGACGGGAACTTCCACGCCTTCGGGGATGAGGGTGGAGTCGGTCGGAAGGTACTTCGAGGCGTTGATGCGCAGCTTGTGGCTGAGCACGTTGCCGCTGTTGTGTCCGGCGAGGTTCCAGTATGTGTGGTTGGTGAGGTTCACGACAGTCTTTGCGTCGGTGGTAGCCTCAAGGGTGAGGTAGAGGACGTCTGCGTCGGTCCATGTGTATGTAGCCTTAGCATTGAGCGTGCCGGGATAGCCGGCGTCGCCGTCGGGCGACGTGTGGGTGAACACCACGCTCTGGTTTTCGGCGCTCTCGACCTTCCAAATCTGGTTCTGGAAGCCCTGCGGACCTCCGTGGAGATGGTTCGGACCGTTGTTCACGGGAAGCTGATAGTGCTTGCCGTCGATTTCAAGCTTGCCGCCGGCTATACGGTTGGCATAGCGGCCGGGCACCTTTCCCGAGCACGGACCGTCGGCTATGTAGTCGGCTGCGTTGGCGTAGCCCAGAGCCACGTCGTCGAGCTTCCCGTTGCGGTCGGGAACATTGACAGCCACCACGCCCGCTCCGAGGGCGGACAGAGTCACTGAGGCGCCCCGGGAGTTGGTGATGGTAAGCTGCATGATGTCGCCAAGAGGCGACGGCGATACAGTGCGTGTGATCATCAGATGTTGCGTATATGTTTTTCCCACGCCCATGCCGAGCGGAGAGTGTCGTCGATGTCGCGTTCCGCGCGCCAGCCGAGTTCGTCGTTGGCGAGGGTGGTGTCTGCCCATACGGCGGGAACGTCACCTGCGCGGCGTCCTACAATCTTGTAGTTGAGCTTCAGTCCGTTTGCGTTCTCGAAGCGTGTGACAAGTTCGAGAACCGACAGAGGCTTGCCGGTGCCGACGTTGAAGATTTCATATTTCTCGTGCATTTTGCCGTCGACCATGCGGTTCACGGCAGCGACGTGAGCCTTGGCGAGGTCGACAACGTCGATGTAGTCGCGCAGGCAAGTGCCGTCGGGAGTGTCGTAGTCATTGCCGAACACCGAGAGGCATTCGCGTATGCCTGCCGCGGTCTGGGTGATGAAAGGCACGAGGTTGTTGGGCACGCCGCGGGGAAGCTCGCCGATGAGAGCCGACGGATGCGCGCCGATGGGGTTGAAGTAGCGCAGGGCAATGCCGTGCATGCTTTCGTAGGCGCGGCAGCAGTCGCGGAGGATGTCTTCTGCTATCTGCTTGGTGTTTCCGTAGGGCGATGTGGCGGGCTGGCGCGGGGTCTGCTCGGTCACGGGAAGAACCTCAGCATCGCCGTAGACAGTTGCCGACGACGAGAACAGAACGTTGGGGCGCTTGAATTCCTTCATGAGCTGCAGGATGTTCATGTAGGATACAAGGTTGTTCTGGTAGTATTTCAGTGGCTCGTTCATCGATTCGCCGACAGCCTTGTAGGCTGCGAAATGGATGACGGTGCTGAACTCGTGACGCTCGAAGACGCCGCGGAGTGCCTTGATGTCGCAGGTGTCTACTTCTTCGAAAGTTACTTTTCTGCCTACGATTTTCTCCACACCTTCGAGAGCCGAGGGCTCCGAGTTGGAGAAATTGTCGATGATGACTACGTCGTAGCCTGCCTCGATGAGGGCGACAGCGGTGTGTGTACCGATATAGCCGGCACCGCCGCTCACAAGGATTGTGTCTTTATACTTTGCCATTATTTGTGCTGAATATTATTCTGCGTCGGCGATTTTGCGTGCGCCGTCGCTGATGATTACTTCATAAATCTTGGGCTCGTGACCGTAAGCCTCGTTGAAGCGCTTCTTTGCCTGCTCCAGGAAGTTGGGGAGGAGTTCGTTCTTCACCAGGTTGATTGTGCAGCCGCCGAAACCACCGCCCATGATGCGCGAGCCTGTCACGCCGCATTCCTTGGCTATGTCGTTGAGGAAGTCGAGTTCCTCGCAGCTGACCTCGTAGTCCTTCGACAGACCGCGGTGAGTCTCGTACATGCAGCGGCCGACAGTCTCGAAGTCGCCGGCGTTGAGGGCGTCGCAGACGGCGAGCACGCGGTCTTTCTCCTCGATGACGAATTTGGCGCGGAAGTAGTCTTCTGCCGTGATGTCGGTCTTGATGGCGTCGAGCATTTCCATAGTGGCGTCGCGGAGGGTTTCGATACCGAGGCGCTTCGCAACACGTTCGCAGCTTGCGCGGCGCTTGTTGTAGGGGGAGTCGGCGAGCTCGTGCTTCACGACGGAGTCGACGAGGACAAGCGTGTAGCCGTCAGCCTTGAAGGGGAAGTACTCGAATTCCATCGAGCGGCAGTCGAGGCGCATGAGGTGGTCTTTCTTGCCCATTACGGATGCGAACTGGTCCATGATGCCGCAGTTGACGCCGCAGTAGTTGTGCTCTGTGGACTGTCCGATGCGCGCGAGCTCGAATTTGTCGATGTTGTTGTCGTTGAAAAGGTCGTTGAGCGCGAAAGCGAAGCACGATTCGAGGGCTGCCGACGAGCTCAGACCTGCGCCGAGGGGCACGTTGCCGGCGAATACTGCGTCGAAGCCTTCAACGAGACCGCCGCGCTTGAGAATCTCGCGGCATACGCCGAAGATATAGCGTGCCCACGATGCTTCGGGGGCGTCGGCTTCGTTGAGTCCGAATGTAGCGCTTTCCTTTATGTCGATGGAGTATACGTTTACCTTTTCGGTGCCGTTGGGGCGGATCTCAGCCATGATGACCTTGTCGATGGCGCCGGGGAACACGAAACCGCCGTTGTAGTCGGTGTGTTCGCCGATAAGGTTGATACGTCCTGCGGAAGCGTAGATGTTGCCCTTGCCTCCGAAATGCTCCTCAAAAGTTTTCTCGATTTTTTTCTGTAGTTCCATGGTTGGTGATTTTATATTGGAATTGTTTGAATTCGGTTATTTATCCATGCCCAAAATTATATAAAAAATGCCACGCGGCAAAGCCGGCGGCATTATGTTTTTTGTTATTTTAAGCCAAAAAAGGACAGATTTACGACAATCGTACATTTTTGTCCGAAAAAGTACTATTCCGTGGCGTGGTACTCGACGAGTCCCGGCATCGAATAGCGGATGATTCTCTTGATTCCGACACCGAAATCTGCTGCTGCCTTGCGGAGCACGTCCTCGAAAAGAACGCTTGTCGAACCCACGAAACTCAGCGGCATGCTCTTGTAGTCGTACGCGGCGATATTGCGGGCGAAAAACGACATAAACGCCGAATATACAAGGTTGTAGACGTATGCGTTGTCGAGGTGCTCGGCAAGGAAAGTCGAGTAGTGCGACAGCGTGCGGCTCGGCATGGGATTGCTGTAGACGTCGTTCATGAGCATATTGGGCGTTACCGCGAACTTCTCGAAAAACGCATGCGTAAGATTCTCCGGCGCGATGCCTTTTAGCATGTCGGCTATGAGATTCTTGCCCATATATGCTCCGGAGCCCTCGTCGCCCAGCACGAAGCCGAGCGGAGCGATGTTTTTCACAATCTCGGTGCCGTCGTAGAGGCATGAGTTTGAGCCAGTGCCTATGATGCAGGCAAGTCCCGGCTCGCGGACAAGCAGTCCGCGGGCTGCTCCCAGAAGGTCGCTTTCCACGGTGACTGTGGTCTTGAACTGAGCCACCAGCGACGATTCCATGATCTTGCACTTTTCCTGAGTGGCGCATCCGGCGCCGTAGAAATACACGTGGTTCCACCGCCGGCGGAAGAATGCCTCGGGAAGCTCGAGCCTTACGATATGGGAAATCTCGCGTCTTGTCTGGAAGAACGGATTGAGACCTTTGGTGAACGCATGCTCGACTATTTCATTGCCGTCGACAAGCGCCCATTCGGTGCGTGTGGCGCTGCTGTCTGCTATGATGTTCATTTCTTGCTGTCGATTTCCCTGAGGAGTTCCTCTACGGCGGCGCGCAACTGCGCGTCGCTGCCTTTGACGATGTCCTCGGGCTTGTTCTCTACTTTTATGTCAGGCTC
>JAGBDG010000168.1 GCA_017937625.1 Muribaculaceae bacterium
GACCTGAGTACTATTGTAAAGACAGACAAGACGGTACCTGCATACACCCATGACGAAGCGACGCGCACCGTAAGCATGACATACTACGACGCCAACTCATACCGTCGCGTCGAAAGTTTTTCAGGCAACGGAACGACAGACGGCACTATGCCTGTCCATATCATCAGCCAGGAACGCTATAACCGTCCGTTCGCCAAATTCCAGTACTCTCAGGGAACGTACAATCTGAATTCCGAACCTAATTCAAGATATGACGGAGTTCTGGCAGAAGGCAAGACTTATTTATCGGCGGTAGAGAATGAGATTTATAAAAAACCTTGCGCTTCACTTGGCGAAGAATGGCGCCTGCCTAACATATTCGAACTGTCTATTATGCGCAACCTTGGTGTTTTCGACAATTTTTACACTTATAATTCTGGACAAGTAGTTTTGGAATATGTCATTTCTTGTACCAAAGCTTTCTTTGACAACAACGGCAAAGGATACTCGATTATGCCTTCCACAGAGCGCAATTACCTCGGAATAGTATATAATAATACAGTTGAGGTACCGACTGAATTAGAAGTACTCGGTTGGGACAGTTGGTATAGACCTATTTATGGAGATAAATGGCAGTTGAGCAGCAAGAAAGCATACTACCGCTGTGTCAGGGACGTAAGGTAGACGGGGCAGAAATGCTCATGACGCTAATTTATAAAAGTTAGATAAATAAGCTTTAATTTACAGCCGGAGGGCGTTAAAAACATATAAATGGACTGTGTTTTACCCCCTCCGGCTGTCTTTTTCGCCGTTTTAGTTTGCCGCGTTGGTGCAAATAGTTTAATTTTGCACCTTGAAATATCGCAAGCTAATGAAGAAATTTACAATAATAAGCCTGGCAGCAGTAGCTGCAGCGACAACATTCACCGCATGCAATTCCGACTCGCCGACCTACGAGACTGAGATAGTGTCCAATGTCGGCGTACGCTCTTTCAAGCTGACAAAAAACGACAGCGTCCTTGCGAACCTGGATACTGTTTTCTTTACGATAGACCTTGGCAAAGCGTTGATTTTCAATGCCGATTCCCTACCATACGGCACACGCACCGACACTCTCGTGCCCGTCATCAGCATGATGGACGCCGTCAGCAAGATGGAGCTCCGCGTACCCAAGGGCGACGGCACCGACAGCGTCTACGACTATCTCGAATCGCAGACGCACGTCATCGACTTCTCCAAAGGTCCCGTCAAGCTCTATGTCAAATCGCAGTACAGCGACCTTGACCGCACATATACAATCAGTGTCAACGTACACAAAGAGAAAAGCGACTCTCTCGCATGGGGAGAGACCGCGAGAACCGACATCCCTACTCTCTTTCAGAACATCACCTCGCAGCGCACCGTCCGCACGGCTGACGCCACCTACTGCCTGACCTCCGACGGCTCGTCCTACTGCATGTCGAAAAGAGCCGACGCGACACAGCCGTGGGAGTCGTACAGCGTGACGCTTCCGCAGAACGCTCTGCCCTGGGCATTCGCCGCGACCGACGAGGCTCTGTACATCCTGGCGCAGTCTACACTCTACCGCTCGGCTGACAACGGACTGACGTGGAGCAACACGGGCATAGCGATGAACCACATCTACGGAGCCTACGGCAACCGCCTTATCGGCAATGTCGACAAGGACGGAGTAAGCTACAGCACCGAATACCCGGCGTCCGAGCTTAAGCCGCTTCCCGAAGGAATGCCCGTCGAAGGCACATCGCCGACCATCAGCTATTCCTTCAAGCTCGGCGAAGCACCCATAATGACATTTATCGGAGGACGCGACGCCGACGACAATCTCTCCGCCGACACATGGGCGTTCGACGGTTCGGACTGGGCGCGCATAACCACCACTCCCCTCCCCGACGGACTTGAGGAAATGTGCCTTGTGCCTTACTTCACTTTCACGGTCAACAGCGTCTTCGTCGCCACCGAGCATTCGGTATTCCTTGCTTTCGGCGGAACCGACGGAGAAGTGAACAACCGCACGGTCTACATCTCAAGCGATTTCGGCAGGACATGGAAGAAAGGCGGCGAATCGATACAGTTCCCGTCCTACATCCCGGCTCTGCGTCAGGCTCAGGCTCTCGTAGAGACACTTACGCTCGGCAGCCGATCCGCCGACGAGTGGATTCGCTTCGCTCCCGAATACCGTGCTGCCACAGGCACATCGCTTCTGCCCTTCGCATCATCCGGAAGCCGCGCCACCGAGCCCGTGACCACATGGGAATGCCCCTACATCTATCTCTACGGAGGCTACTCCGACGGCGACGTACCGAGCCCCTATATCTGGCGCGGTACTCTCAACCGTTTCTCATTCAAACCGATAATCTGACCGGGCTCTGATGAACTGCCGACCTGTCACCGGACACAGCCTTATGCGCCGCTTTCTTGCGGTGCTCCTGGTGCTGTGCGCTTTATGCGGCAGTCAGGCGCAGACCAACAAATATAAATTCGACGCCGGCGTGCAGCTCGGCATGAGCGGATATGTCGGCGAGGCTAACTCGTCGAACATCTTCAAAAAACCGGGATTCGACGGCGAGCTTTCCTTCCGCTACATCGGCGACTCCCGCTGGGCGCTCCGTGCCGTCCTCTCGACGCTCGGCATCAGCGGAACAACCGAAGGCATGGACAACGTGCTGCCCGAAGGACAGGTCTACACCTTCAAATCGCAGGTCTACGACCTCGGTTTCCGCGGCGAATTCAATTTCCTCCCATACGGCATCGGCGAGACGTACAAGCGCCTCCGCCGCTGGACACCGTATATCACCGCAGGCGTCGGCGTGGCACTCGCTACGTCGGGAGGCAAATCGTTTTTCGCCCCGACCATACCCTTAGGCTTAGGCTTCAAGTTCAAGCTCCGTCCGCGGCTCAACCTCGGAGTGGAGTTCACCATGACCAAGGCTTTCAACGACAATTTCGACGGCTCCGAACTTGCGGACCTCGACAGAATAAAAATCGATTTTTACAAGAACACCGACTGGTACTCGCGTCTTACCATTGGTATTTCCTACGAGTTCGGCGAGCGGTGTGAAACATGTCATTATGTCGACTGATACAAGCGTACAAGAAAATATCAACCCGGCATTTGTACCCGAGCACGTCGCCATCATCATGGACGGCAACGGACGCTGGGCACAGGCTCGCGGACTCGACCGTTCGGAAGGACACGTCGAGGGCGTCACCACTGTCCGGCGCATCACCGAAGAAGCGTCGGAACTCGGTGTGAAGTTCCTGACCCTCTATACATTCTCCACCGAGAACTGGAACCGCCCCAAAGAGGAGGTCGACGCCCTGATGACCCTCATAGTGACTGCCATCGAGCGCGAGACCCCCGACCTCATAAAGAACAACGTGCGCCTGACGTCGATAGGCGACCTCTCGCGCATGCCCGATTTCGCCGCCGAGCGTCTCCGCGCCTGCATGCGCCGTACTTCCGCCTGCAACGGTCTGACGCTCGTTCTCGCGCTGAGCTATTCGGCACGCTGGGAAATCATCGAGGCTGCGCGCAGCCTTGTCGCCGACGCCGCCGAGGGCAAGGTCAAGCCCGAAGATGTCGACGACGCCCTGTTCGCCTCGCGCCTCTCCACAGCAGGCATGCCCGACCCTGACCTGCTCATCCGCACAGGCGGCGACAAGCGCATCAGCAACTTCCTCCTCTATCAGATAGCCTACACAGAGATAATCATCACTCCCACATACTGGCCCGACTACTCCCGCGCCGACTTCCGCGCCGACATCGCCGAGTTCGGCAGACGTCAGCGCCGCTTCGGTCTCACCGGCGAGCAGGTGACAGAATTCAAGAATAACAACCCCAAGCCTTAAGCTTTCCCGTATAGATTATCATTCCATTATGCGATATAAGATATTACTGCTTCCTCTCCTCATCATTGCCGCGCTGCCGCTCGCTTTCAAAGCTTCGGCGCAGGCACCCGCCGACACAATCTACAATCCCAAGGTGACATACTCCACGATGCCGCGTACCTACGAAATAGCAGGGATAAGCATAGAAGGCGCACCCAACTACGACGACTATCTAATCCTCGGCTATGCCGACCTCAAGGTGGGCGAGCGCGTCACCATACCCGGCGACGACATCACCAACGCCGTCAAGCGCCTCATGCGCCAGACGCTTTTCGCCCAGGCTCGCATAGAACTCGAGAAAACCGTGGGCGACAAGGCGTGGCTCAAGATTATCCTCCGTCCGCAGCCACGCATCGCGCAGGTGAACTACCACGGCGCCAAGAAGGGCGAGATCAAGGACCTGCAGGAGCGCCTGCAGCTTGTCAAGGGTAACACCATCACGCAGAATATCGTAAACCGCGCCGAGGCTATCATACAGAAATACTACAAGGACAAAGGCTTCGGCAACGCCACCGTCAACATACGTCTTCAGGAAGACCTCTCAAAAGAGAACGAGGACATCGTCGACATCAACATCGACAAGCACTCGAAGGTGAAAGTACACCGCATATACATCGACGGCAACGAAGTGATGTCCGACCGCAAGGTGAAGAACGCCATGAAGAAGACCAACGAGAAGCGCGACCTCCTGAAGCTTTTCAGCCAGAAGAAATTCGTGGAAAGCGACTATCAGGACGACTTGAACCGCATCCTCGAGAAATATAACGAAAAAGGCTACCGCGACGCCCGCATAGTCAGCGACAGCGTCGTTCCCTACAGCGAAAACACCGTCGACGTCTATCTCGACATCGACGAGGGCAAGCAGTACTTCATCAAGGACATCCAGTGGGTGGGCAACACCATCTATCCCTCGGAACTCCTCGACGATTTCCTCGGCATGAAGGCGGGCGACGTCTACAACCAGAAGCAGATGCGCAAGCGCCTCAACGAGGACGAGGACGCCGTCGCCAACCTCTACATGGACAAGGGCTATCTGTTCTATCAGCTCGTGCCAATCGAGCGGCAGGTGGAGGGCGACTCCATCACCCTCGAGATGCGCATGGTGGAAGGACCGCAGGCACGAATCAACAACGTGGTCATCAACGGTAACGACCGACTCTACGAGAAAGTCATCCGCCGCGAGCTCCGCGTACGCCCGGGCGAGCTTTTCAGCAAGTCGGACCTCATGCGTTCCGCACGAGAGATTGCCCAGACAGGACACTTCAATCCTGAGAAAATGGATATCCAGCCCGAACCCAACGAGGAGAACGGCACCGTCGACATCGTGTTCAACCTCGAGACCAAGTCGAACGACCAGGTAGAATTCTCCCTCGGCTGGGGTCAGACAGGCGTCATCGGCAAGCTGCAGCTCAAGTTCACCAACTTCTCGATCAAGAACCTCTTCTACTCGAGCACCTACCGCGGAATCATCCCGCAGGGTGAAGGTCAGACATTCTCCATCAGCGCTCAGACCAACGCAAGCTACTACCAGTCGTACGCCATCTCGTTCCTCGACCCGTGGTTCGGCGGCAAGCGCCCCAACTCGCTCTCCGTATCGGCATACTACAGCCGCCAGACAGGCGTCAACAGCTCGTTCTACAACAACACATGGGCGAACTCGTCGATCTGGGGCTCGGGCTACAGCTACTACCCCGGCAGCTACGGCTACGGCAACTACAACGACTACTATCAGAACAGCTACCAGCAGTCGCTCGACCCGAACAAGTACCTCCAGATGGTGGGCGTAAACGTAGGCTTCGGCAAACGTCTCAAATGGCCTGACGACTACTTCACCTTCACCGCCGAGCTCGGCTACAACTGGTACAACCTCAAGAACTGGGACTACCTCTACTATATGAACAACGGTACGTCGAACGCCCTCGTGCTCGGTCTTACCCTGGCTCGCAACTCCATAGACAACCCGATTTTCACTCGTTCCGGCTCGCAGTTCTCCCTCAACCTTCAGATTACTCCCCCCGCATCGCTCTTCACCGGCAAACGCAACTGGAAGAAACTCTCCGAGGAGAACACCATCGAATCGAAGAAGAAGCTCTACGAGTGGATCGAATACTGGAAACTGCGCTTCAAATCGCGCACCTACACCCCGCTGAGCACAAGCCAGCAGTGGACACCGGTACTCATGACACGTTTCGACTTCGGTCTTATCGGCAGCTTCAACAAATACCTCAAGACTCCGTTCGAGACCTTCTACGTCGGCGGCGACGGCATGTCGGGCTCCTACGTCTACGCCCAGGAGACAATCGCCCTCCGCGGCTACGACAACGGCTCGCTCACCCAGTGGGGTCGCGACGGCTACGCCTACACCCGCATGGGTCTTGAAATCCACTTCCCGCTGATGCTCCAGCAGAGCACCACCATCTACGCCCTCGGCTTCCTCGAGGCAGGCAACGCCTGGACGTCAGTAAGTCAGTTCGACCCCTTCTCGCTCAAGCGCAGCGCCGGCGCCGGCGTCCGCATCCAGCTGCCTATGGTCGGTCTGATGGGTATCGACTGGGCTTACGGCTTCGACCGCGTCGACGGCACACGAGGCGGCTCGCACTTCCACTTCATCCTCGGTCAGGAGTTCTAACTAAACCTTTTGACTTCTCACGCGTCTATAATAGTATAGAACAAAAAATTAACACACGAAATGAAAAAAATAGCCATAACCCTCCTGCTGCTCGTCGCAGGCATCGCGGCAGCATCGGCGCAGAAGTTCGCCCTTGTCGACATGGAATATATCTTCAAGAACATTCCCTCCTACGAGATGGCTAACGAGCAGCTGAACCAGCTCTCGCAGCGCTGGCAGAAAGAAGTAGAGGCCGTAGGCAAGCAGGCTGAAGACCTCTATCAGAAATATCTTGCCGACAAAGTGTTCCTCACCGAAGAACAGGTCAAGAAGCGCGAGGAAGAAATCGTGGCGAAAGAGAAGGAAGGCACCGAGCTGCGCTACAAATACTTCGGTCCGGAAGGCGAGCTCTACCAGAAGCGCCAGACCCTCCTGAAGCCTATACAGGACGACGTCTACAATGCCGTCAAGAAAGTCGCCGACGAACGCGGCGTTCAGGCTGTGTTCGACCGCGCGTCAGCTTCCGACATAGTCTATGCCTCGCCCCGCATCGACATCAGCAACGACGTTCTTGCTAAGCTCGGCTACTCCAACTGACAGCGGATGTCAATAAATTTTTGAATGTCGCCGATTTTTCTTATTTTTGCATTCAGAAAAAAATTATTAAAAAACTATACACTAAAAACCACCATGTTCAAAAAGATTTTTCTCGCCCTCGCCCTCATTCTTCCGCTGAGCGGCATGGCACAGAAGTTCGGTATCGTAGATATTGACCAGGTATTCCAGGCGATGCCGGAAACAGCAGCCATGCAGAAGCAGCTCGAAGAGACCTCTAAGAAATATGAGACCGAGTTCCAGAAACTTCAGGAAGAAGTCAACAAACTCTACACCGACTACCAGACCATCCAGAACGACGCTGCCACTCCCGAGTCCATCAAGGAGCGCCGCATCCAGGAAATCCAGGAACGCGCACAGAAGGTCGACCAGTTCCGTGCCACCGCACAGCAGGACATCCAGCGTCTGCAGGAAACTCTCGCCACACCTATCCAGGCTAAGCTCACCGAAGCCGTGAAGGCTGTGGGTGCCGAAGGCAACTACACCTTCATCTTCCCCAACGAGCAGGGTCTCCTCCTCTACACCGGAGCCGACGTGACCAACATCACCGCCGACGTCCGCAAGAAACTCGGTATCTGACAGTTTCCCTGAACGATATACGAAAAGCCGCCCCGCGCGGCTTTTTTTGTGCCCGTAAGTGACGAATTAAAATTTGCAAAATTGCGGAGTAATGGCTAATTTTGCAGCGCTGACGGAGGAGAAATCCTCCGGGGAGATTACATCACCGAAAGAGGCACGCTGCCATCTTGGAGCAATTCGGTCGAAAGACTGAAAGTGGTGGGACGGCTCTTCTCCCGTAAAAACCGACATATCTGCGTCCCGTCTTGCAGAATTATATAGTCCGACAATCATCGGCTGCCATGCGCAATCGTTGATTGAGACTCTGTAGTTCGAGACGCTCTTAAATATACCACCGCCGGCGGCTCGTACTGAGCCGCCGGCGGTGGTTTGTTATGTATAATATGAAAAACTAAACCATACTGTATGAAAAAAATATTATTACTTCTTTCAATTGCAGCATTATCCCTGCAGACACTCGCACGAGAGTTTGACTATCTATACGAAGGTAAGATGCTCACCTACACCGTCACCGACGAGGACGCCGGAACTTGTGCGGTACATTCGTCCAACAAAAGATTGTCAGGAGATCTTGTCATTCCATCGTCTGCATCAGATGGCACAAATACATATACTGTCACCGCTATCGGAGAAAAAGCATTATCCAATCGCAATGAAATCTCCTCAGTTACCGTACCCGAAGGGGTAACGATCATCGGAAATAAAGCTTTCTACGACTGTTCTGCTCTGAAAGAAATTTCCTTGCCGAGCTCTTTGACTTATATAGGATATGGCGCTTTCACTGAGTGCTACGGTCTGACGCAGATTGCTCTGCCGAAATCATTGACCGAAATCAGTCCTTCGGCATTCGAAGGCTGCAGCGGTCTGACTTCGGTCATAATACCGGATGCTGTAACTTCTATCGGACATGATGCCTTCTGCGAATGCTGGCGTCTTGCCTCGGTAACCATAGGCAAATCGGTCGATTATATCGGAAGAAACGCATTTGAAGGTTGTGACGAACTGACATCGGTGAACATCAGCGACCTTGAGGCTTGGTGCAACATTGAATTCAGCTACGATGCCAATCCTCTGAGGAATGCGCATCATCTCTATCTTAATGGCGAAGAAATCACTGAGCTGGAGATACCGGCTTCGGTGACTTCAATCAAAGAATGTGCCTTCGAAGGGTGTGAAGGCCTGACTTCTGTAACCGTACCAAGTTCGGTCACCTCTATCAAAGGAGAAGCGTTCAGTAATTGCACAGGAATAAAGAAACTGATAATCGAAGACGGTACAGAAACTCTAACTTTGAGCAGCAATATCACCATGCGACACGATACCAACGGTCTATTCTTCTTTTGCCCTTTAGAGACATTATATCTCGGAAGAAATCTTAACTATAGCTCAGATGAGTATAGCGGTTATTCCCCTTTCTACCACCAGACAGCACTAAAAACAATAACAATAGGCAATTCTGTCACA
>JAGBDG010000169.1 GCA_017937625.1 Muribaculaceae bacterium
ACCGGGTATCTGCTCGATTATAGTGTCGAGAAGCGGAAGAATATTTTCAGTAGGCTTGTTGTAGTCGGTGCTCATCCAGCCCTGCTTTGCCGAGCCGTAGAGAGTGGCGAAGTCGAGCTGGTCTTCTGTAGCGTCGAGCGAGAACATCAGGTCGAACACCATTTCCTGCACCTCCTCGGGACGGCAGTTCGGCTTGTCGACCTTGTTGATGACAACCACCGGTTTCAGACCGATTTCTATTGCCTTCTGAAGCACGAAACGTGTCTGAGGCATCGGACCTTCGAACGCATCGACAAGAAGGATGCATCCGTCCGCCATATTGAGCACGCGCTCCACTTCGCCGCCGAAGTCGGCGTGTCCCGGAGTGTCTATTATATTGATTTTATATCCCTTATAGTCTATGGAGACGTTTTTCGACAGAATTGTTATACCTCTCTCACGCTCCAGGTCGTTATTGTCAAGAATCAGTTCGCCGGCATTCTGATTCTCACGAAAAAGATGTCCGGCAAGAAGCATTTTGTCCACCAAAGTCGTCTTTCCGTGGTCGACGTGGGCTATGATGGCGATGTTGCGTATTTTCTGCATACTCTATTGGATTGTTTCAAAGTGCAAAATTACTCAATTTTTACATAATATCACCAAACTATCCCCTAAAAAAACAAGCACTCTTCATCGAATCACTTTATGGCGAAAGAATGCTTTTTTAGGCGCGAGGAGCGGCTATGTTGTCAAATTTGCGTAACTTTGCATCATGCTTGATAAAATAGGACAACTAATCATCGATTCTGCGGAAATCCTTTGTGGTTATCCCTTGTTTTTTCTACTCATCATCGGCGGTCTGTACTTGTTCATCCGGTCGGGAGCAGTATCGCTGCGCCGTCTTCCGGCAGCCTTGGGCGAGCTGCGCCGCAAGAACCATGACGGCGCCGACAACGGACAGATATCCTCGCTGCAGGCGCTCGCGTCGGTCATCGCCGCGACAGTCGGTCTTGGCAATATCGCCGGCGTGGCTATCGCCCTCGTGATGGGCGGTCCGGGCGCGATTTTCTGGATGTGGGTTAGCGCTCTGGTGGGAATGTCGACGAAATACCACGAGGGTGTTCTCGCCATTATGTATAAAGGCAAGGATGACCGCGGAATGCCGCAGGGCGGTCCGATGCACATAATAGAGCAGGGTCTCGGAAAGAAATGGACACCGCTCGCCAAGTTCTTCGCCATCGCCGGCATGTTCGGCACACTCTGCATCATGAACGCGAATCAGCTTACGGAGGCGTTCATGACCACTTTCACCTCGACCGACAGCATCAACAGCAGCGCTTTACTCAGCAGTCTGGGCGGCTGGATGGGTCTCGAGAACGTGCGCGTCTACCGCCTGCTCTTCGGCATGGCGATAGCGGTGATTGTGGGCATAGTGATTCTTGGCGGCATAAAGCGCATAGCACGTGTGGCGACCATAATGGTGCCATTCATGGTGGGACTCTATTTCATAATGGTGCTGTTCATCATCGTGACGCACATCGAAGGCGTTCCCGCAGTGTTCAAAAGCATTTTCAGCGAGGCATTCAACCTTCGCGCCGGCTTCGGAGCCTTCGCGGGCATAGCCATCATAGGAGCACGCCGCGCGGCTCTTGTCAACGACGCCGGCATAGGAACGGCGAGCATCATGCACGGTGCCTCGCGCAACAACAGTCCTGTCCGCGAGGGTCTGATCGCCATGCTCGGTCCGAGCATCGACTCCGGACTTGTCTGCACGCTCACAGCCGTGGCGATACTGCTGTGCGGCAACATTGACGTAGAGGGCGTCAAGGGTCTGGAAGTAGCGATGAAAGCATTCAGCAACGCCATACCGGCGGGCGACATACTCCTGATGTGCATCGTTATATGCTTCGCCATGTCGTCGATGTTCAGCTATTCGTTCTACGGCACGACCTGCGCCAACTACCTCTTCGGTACTCGCCGCGGACGACTGTACTCATGGTTCTTCCTCGCCTCGCTCGTAGTATTCGCCGTGGTACCTCTCGAGGCTGCCGTAGGCGCATGCGACCTTTTCTACGCCCTGATGGCGATACCTACGATGACGGCTCTGCTGCTGCTGAGCCCGCGCGTGCGCCGCGTAACCAAAGATTATTTCAGTAAAAAGAAATCATAAAAAGCAATCATGCTGACAGAATTCATCACATGGGACGTAAATCCCGCTATTATAGACAGTTTCATCACCGTGCGGTGGTACGGACTGATGTTTGCCATAGGCTTCTGGCTCGGTTTCAACATCGTGGCAAAGATGTTCAAGCACGACGGTGCTCCCGACAGCTGGGTCGGCACGCTCCTTATATATGTAGCTATCGCCACCATCGTCGGCGCACGCCTCGGACACGTGTTCTTTTATCAGTGGGACTACTACAGCGCGCATCCGTGGAAGATTCTCGCCACATGGGAGGGCGGAC
>JAGBDG010000170.1 GCA_017937625.1 Muribaculaceae bacterium
CCCCAGCTCGCCGAAGACGGCGTCCTCATCGTCCACACCACCATGCCCGAAGGACTAAGCGAGAAGCAGTGGCACCGCCGTCTCGCCAAACTCTTCTACATCACCCGCCCTTCCCAAAATTCCCAAATCTCACAATTATCCCAACTATCGGCAACTCCCATCGTCGTCGTGTTAGACGACCTGTATCAGTCGAAAGCTCCACCCAATCCCCCACCCGAGTCGTGCGCCGCACGACCTCGATAGCGGTAGCCTGCTCCGCGTCCCAAAGACAAACCGCCGGCACGCGGACATTGAAATATTGAATACAACACATGTCAAACTGCTTCGCTGAAGGCGCCCGCGGGAGCGGTCGCCGATTTACTCGTAACCCTCGCCGCCGCAGGCGCCGGGGGACGGGCACGCGGAGATTGACATCGTTTTCTTTCGCACGACATGACCTTGCTGCTACTTTTTCGCCGTGGTGCACGTTTTTGAAATAATTTTCAGTAAATTTGCGTCATGAAAAAAATAATCAGCATTCTTCTTGTGCTTCTCGGCGTGCAGATGTGCTATGCCGTAAAAAAGCAGACATTTATCTATGACATCGCCGACGGCGATACCTTGCGTCTTGACCTCTACCGTGCCGCCGACGCGACGAAACCCACTCCCGCCGTAGTTTTTGCTTTCGGCGGCGGATTCGCAAGCGGCTCGCGCGACTATGAGGCTTATATGCCTATGTTCAACTATCTGGCACACAACGGCGTGTCGGTTATCTCTGTCGACTACCGCACCCTGCTTGCAGGTTTCAAGCCCTCGGCATACACGTCGATGTCCCCGATTGTCGACCGCATGATCAACGCCATAACATGCGCCGTCAGCGATTATTTCCGTGCCACGGGCTACGTCCTTCAGCATGCCGCAGAGTGGAACATAAACCCCTCGCTGATTTTCGCTTCCGGCTCGAGCGCCGGCGCTATCACGGTGCTTCAGGCTGAATACGAGCTTTGCAATACACCGACAGGAATCAAGGGGCTGCCCGCCGATTTCAATTTCGCGGGCGTCATCTCCTTCGCAGGCGCCATCTTCAGCGAAGGCGGACTTGACTGGAAGCGCACGCCCGCACCCATGCTCCTCTTCCACGGCGACGCCGACAGCAACGTGCCGTTCACCGAGGCTACAATCAGCGACGACGGACTCTATGGCTCGGAGATGATAAGCAAAAGCCTTACCGGTGCAGGTGTGAAGCATTGGTTCCACGTTTTCAAAGGTGTCAACCACTACATTGCCATCTACCCGATGACTAACTGCAGCGGCGAGATATACGATTTCATCCGCGACGTGTCGCTCAGCCAGGTCAACATGGTCAGGACTGTCGAGACCGTCAAGGAAGGCGACTACAAGACCGAGTTTACCCTCCAGGACTTTATCAACGCCAATTATAAATAAACATAGCGGCAGGTCGGCAACGGCGCTGCCGCTACAATCATCGATATGAGATACAGAAGTATTCTTTGTGCGATTGCCGTCACCGCCTCCCTGCATGGCGCTGCCGCCGACGGTGTCGGCGTGGACTACGAGGCGTCGGTCTTCGCCAACGCTTCGTCGTCGGACCATGCACCCTATATGATAGGCTCGTGGAACTCCGGACGCATCAACGGCGCCAACGGCATCTGGCAGGACGGTTTCATTACCAAAAAAATGACCCTCGACCGCCGCTTCAACTGGGGCGCAGGATTCGAGTATATTGCCGGTTACGGTTCCGCTGCAGCCTATGACAGATATACGGGCGATGCGTGGACCACGAAAGACGTCCGCCAGGCACCCGTGAGGATAATACAGCTTTTCGCCGAGGTGAAGTACCGCGGCGTCTACCTCCTCGCCGGCATGAAAGAACGCGGCTCGCAGATTGTCGACAACTCCCTCTCGTCGGGCGACCTCACCCGCAGCAACAACGCCCGCCCCATAC
>JAGBDG010000171.1 GCA_017937625.1 Muribaculaceae bacterium
GAATATTCACGACCGTCGATGTCGATACGCGGAGTGTTGTTGGCGCCGCGTACTACTTTATAAGGAACGCGCTCTATTTCTTTCTGGACCTGATCGTATGTCTCGCCCATGAAGCGCTTGATAGAATAGATTGTACGTTTGGGGTTGGTGACAGCCTGACGTTTTGCAGGTTCGCCGACTTTACGTTCGCCGCCGTCTACAAATGCCACTACAGAAGGCGTCGTACGCGAACCTTCGGAGTTAGGGATTACTACAGGACTGTTGCCTTCGAGAACGGCAACGCAGGAATTGGTTGTTCCTAAGTCAATGCCAATGATTTTTCCCATGATTGTATGATTTAATATTTTATATTGTTATGTTTTTTCTATGTTTTGCTAACTAAAAAACAAATGATATGCCAAAAAGTTTTTGTGTCAGAATGCTCCCTTACGGCTGACAAACTGTCAGTGCTGCGGAAGGCGTCAGCCCCCTCTCAGAATCCGTAATGTCAACTCTGACAGTGCTCCAATAGCGTCCTGCGTATGGCAGATTGCCGGCGCATGTACATTATACGCCCCGGAAGCCGCATGTCCGGCTTCCGGGGCGCTGTCAGGAAAAATAAAGCTCTATAAAAAACTATTTGACTACAAGCTTGACTGATTTTCCGGGAGACGATACAATGTATATTCCGGATTCCAGCTCTACGGCAGATTCTGAATCGGAAGTCCTTGCTATCACCCGACCGTCTATAGTCACAACCGACACTTCAGCCGCAGACGGATTGCCGATCATAAGAACATTGCCAGACAACTTAAGGGAAACAGAGTCTTCGGTTTCAATGTTGTCAACGCCAGATTGCTGTGACAGCTCGACCTCGAGGCGTGAGAGATAGGCACAATATATACTGCGCTTGCCTGAGAGATGACAGCCAATATTATATGTACCGGTGACAGGGACTGTGAAACTGCCGGACTCATAGTCGACATAGTCTTTGTCGACAAGATTGAAAGGCTCTATGAGCGTCGTCTGCATGGCATCGACAGTTGCTCCGGCGCCAAGGTACACTCCAAATATGCCGGCGTAGACATCGTCATACTCTCCTGTTTCGTGATTGAAAATACCTTCTGAGCGAAGATTCGTCGTGACCTTATAGTACTTGCCGGCTTCAAACATGACCGGAGCGGAAATGAACCATGCGTCATGGTCGTCGCTGGACCACGGCCACTCGCATTTCATGACATTAGCTGTGAAATCATATACCCAGCCCGCTTCATCGGTCGGCTTATAAGAATCTATCGTAGTGAACACCAATGAGCGGAATTGGTCTGTGAGGTCTTCGACAAACGGAGGCGTCAGATAGTCGCCCACAATGACGGTATTCGAGATGACAGCTTCGCCTATCTTATCGCCAATATACGGAGTAACGCGGAATATCACAGGATTAACTCCCGGCTGTACAAAATCCTCCGTATAGGTCTCTCCGGAATGGTTTTCCGTCACATTGACATCGTACGGACCGCGGTCAATTATGTATCTCGTCTGCTCAGAATCGACATATCCGCCGTTCACGCCTGTTTCAGGCAATGTCCATGAAAGGGTCAGAGAACCGTTGTCATTTGCCAATACGCAGTCTTCCACTTTCCTTGGGGTATCCATTCCGACCCATACTGTAGCATTCTCCGGACGAGACGACCCTATGCTGTTTGACACCGTTACGACAAACGTGCAATAGCCTTCCTGCGGAGAAACCAGATCAGTCTCGACATTCGCACCCGGCGCGGCACTCCCACTTGCCAGCACACTGCCATTGAGCTTAACCTCATAGGTCAGCTCCCCTTCGAGCGAGGTTCCTTCGGTGTCAAGAGCGGGAAGCGAGAACGAGACTGTGCCGGACGTCGATGCCTTGTCGAACGACACACTGAAATCCTTTGCCGAAGCCGGGGCGCCCGTTTTTATAGTAGACTGCTTGATAAAAAGACCGACAAGCTGATGGCTTCCGTCATATTTGGATAACAGAGAGGCTTTGCCGGTAGCAAGGTCTACGGTATAGAGAGCGCCTCCTTGCGCAGTATATGCGCTCCAGTACATCACGTTCGTATCATAGTCGATTACTGCGCTCTGGTTGCTGGCGACGGGGGACACTCCGGTTTCGCCGACCAGCGTAAGGGATGCAGTAGTTTTGTCGACAGTGTACAGATTACCGTCCACCCCTATGCCATACAGTACGCCGCCGGCAGTACATGACATTGCACACAGCTGGTGTGAAATGGGGGCGACAGGCTTTTTCGAACCGTCTGCTATGTTCATCGTGCTCAATGTAAATGATGAGAAATCATCGGTATTAATGCAGATGGAATAGACTATACCTGTTGTCGGATCGTATGTCTGCGCGCTTCCGGCGTCCCGTACTCCTAAATTCTCAGGAATTATGGATTCATATTGTTTCGCATCGACGTCGCACACCTGATACCACCAGAACATATTCCCGAAAAAGTCCATGTATGACAGAATGCAAAGCTTATCGTCGGTATATACAGCTCCGCCGGTACCCAACATGTCGCCGTCGGTCCAGTAAGGCTGGGGTTGCGCGTTTTCAGCAGCCTCAACAGAATATATTCCGCTGGCGCCACCAAGAGAGTCATACGTTTTTACTCCGTACAGTGTCAGTGCATTCCCGGCGAAGGCAGATGTGAAGAAAATGACGACACCGGTCAGGCTGGCAATAAAATTTTTAAGTTGCATGATAATGTAATTGGAATAATTGCGAAAAAAAATGATGTGACAAATATTGAATGAATAAAATACTGTTTAATAAATTAATAAAATGCCAACGATGGCGACAACAAAGGTAGTGTAAAAATCGTTATCGGCAAACACTTTCATGAAAAAACAAATATGACCTAAGCCGGAAATTACAATGACGAAACAGAAATGACAATATCATTTCAGTAATTAGTGACCGAAAAATCCATTCGATTTATTAACTTTGTGCATGGAAGAAATAAGACTTAACGACCACAACAAGGAAGAATACCCGCCGATGCACACCGCAGAGCATCTTCTAAATGGTGAAATGGCACGCCGCTACGGGTGCGGACGGGCGTTCAGCGCTCATGTAGAACGCAAGAAATCGAAACTCGACTATCATCTCCCCGAAGCTCTGACTGACGAAGAAATTCGCTCAGTCGAAGCATTCGTCAACTCCGCCATCAATGCCGATGTGCCGGTATGGGACGAATACATTACCCAGACCGAAGCGATGTGCCGCTTCGACATGAGCCGGCTGCCGGACGGAGCGTCTGACACAGTGCGTGTCGTTCATGTCGGCGATTACGACGAATGTCTGTGCGCCGGCAAGCATGTAGCCCACACCGCAGAAATAGGACAATTCCGCATCACGAGCGCCCGCTATCAGGAAGGCGTTCAGCGCCTTGTCTTTAAACTTGGCTGAGTCGCTAACCAGTCACCTCTTATAATTAGCTCGGAGATGTCCCATGCGCGCGCCTTGAGGCTGTCGACGACCTTGCCGGAAGCTCCGAAAAATGTTCCGTCTGCACCGACAGAGGAACTGTTGTTTGCGTCCAAAATGCTAACACCAAGTCCCTTCCAGTCAGTATCATGCCCCATTATCTCTAAAATTGTCGGGTAGACATCAATCTGTCCCACCGGTCGCTCGACTTTAAGCGTCGCCCCGGTATTGGCAGCGATGAAAACAATGTCGTGACGTATGGGTTCTCCGCTCGGCTCGTTGTCGTGGTCGGATACAATGAAAATCACCGAATCGTCATACAGACCGCGGCTTTTCAGTCGGTTTAGAAACTCGGCAAGAGCCTTGTCGAAGGCATGTAGCGACGCAAGATAGCGTAGCCCCATGTCCCGGTTGTCCGACCGGAGTTCGAGCGGAGTCTGAACATTAGGGTCGTTATACGGATAGTGCATGCTCAGGCTGACAAGCTCGGCAAGGAATGGCCGAGGCAAGCTGTCCATAAGCGAAAGACCGCACTCGAAAACACTCTCGTCCATCGTTCTGCCGTCGGCGTCAAGATTGTTGACAAGACGCCCATATCCGTATGCCTCCGAAGTCCGGCTATGATTCCACACATCGGCGGACTCGAATATCACTTCCGCCGATGCTTCTTCGCGCCCGAGAGCAAACGGAAGCCCGGGAAAACTATTACCGGCAAACGACATCGCTACTGCATCACCCCGCAATGGTAGCAAGCCTGTGTTGTAGATAAACTGACCGTCCGACGACGATCCGTCGCTGATTTGCGGAATCATCTTCAGGCAGCTGACCGTTCCTTCCGATTCTATCAGTGAATCCAGCGTCGGAGTAATCCTCAGACCGCTTATGCTATTCCCGATTGCATCAGCATTCAGAGACTCTACAATAATCAGAATAAGATTCTTATCTTTGTTCAACGCGAAAACGCTGTCCTCCGCCATGCTACGCCGCGGAATACTTTCGACAAACTGTGCAATTTCTGCTTTAGCCTCATCGTCGAGACTGAATGCCGACATCGAGGCAGATGTACAAGCCTGATGATACAGATAGAATATCAGCTCACGGCTGTACCACTGCGCAAGCCGCGAGGAGTTTCTTTCGGGTACAAACCGTTTTTTAATCTCCGACGCGAACGACGTCGGGCAATCGGCGCTCCGCCAGTAGCGGAACGATGCGTATGCCGCCAGAGCTTGCGCTCCAATCCATAATATAAAAACACAAGCTACAGCTGCTGTTCCCTTCTTTAGCGATATGTCTGCCTGTCGGGAAATACCGAGAAAACGATAGGCAAGCGAAACACAGAACGGCAGAATTATAAAGAGACAATCGACAGGACGCAGCAATGACGGCACCGAGCCGAAAACAAAACTGTTATAACTCTCTTTATTGAAAATCTGGGCAAGTGGCAGAAGGTCGTGCCAATATCGGTAATAGAATAGATTCGACAGAAAAAAAGCCGCGGCAATCCAGGTCAGGACAGGTACCACGACACGCCATCGGCCTCTCAGCAGCAGAATGAAAGACGACAGGAAGAGCGATTCCGTACCTATAAGAATCAGCTGGCTTCCGTTTGCCGGGAAAGCGTCTGTCGCGCTGTCGAAAAGCACATACATCACTGCCAGCGCCACAGCCGTCAGGCATAGAAAAGAAAAAGTATTCTTATATTTCGTCAATAAATCCCTCATATTCGTCATGATTTCATTGCAAAAATAAGAAACATCGGGCACACTGCCAAATCGACATAAAATGTATAGCGTTTGTATCCGAGGAGAATTGATTTTCACCCATATAGCTGGACTCGGAGCATAAACTTGCGATTTTAGAACTGATTCTCATAGTTATTTGTTAATTTTGTATCCGAAATATTCAGAATAACTAACATATACAGTCATGATAAAAGGCATTATTTCCATCACAGGCAAACCGGGTCTCTACCGTCTGGTAAGCCGCGGCAAGAACTCTCTCATTGTAGAGTCGCTTCAGACAGGCAAACGCACACCCACATATCCCCACGAAAAAGTTATCTCACTGGCAGACATCACAATGTACAGCGACAGCGGCGACGTACCCCTGCCGGAAGTCTTTGAGAAACTATACGAGAAAAACGAAGGCAAGGCAATCGATATTAAAGCTTTCGCCGACGACCAGGCGATGCGCGACTATTTCGGCGAGATACTGCCCGACTTCGACCGCGAGCGCGTACACAACAGCGACCTCAAGAAGCTCTACAGCTGGTACAACCAGCTCATCGCAGCAGGCGTGACCGAATTCAAGGACAAGGAAATCGCCGAGGACCAGGCTGCCGAGGCTGCTGAAGCCGCCGACGAAGCTGCTACAAAATAAGCCGCACTACCCTTTCCGGGCAAGCACAGTCTTGATTGCCGGAGGCGCTGCGAAATAAGCGACAGCCACACCGACGGCGTCCGCGGCGAAATCGAGCCAGTCGGCTCCGCGCCCGAGACCCATCGCTCCCTGAAGCAGTTCTATCAAACCTCCGAAAGCGAGCGACACAATACAGCACAACAACATTACGCGGGGTTCCGGTCTTTTCCGGAATCTCGCTCTTTCATAGTCGAAGGCAAGGGCGCCCGCCATACCGCCGAACATTATGGCATGAATCAGCTTGTCCATTCCCGGTATGTCGGGAAGTCTGTCGGCTCCTGCGGGGTCCGGAAACAAAGTGGCATATATGATTACGGCAACCACTATCGCCGACGGCAGCCATGATTTTATGTGCGAGAATACAGTCATAGTGCGATATA
>JAGBDG010000172.1 GCA_017937625.1 Muribaculaceae bacterium
GCCTCGAAATCGGCATCTATGAAGAGGGATCCGTGCTCAATATCCTCTACAACGGCGTCTCAGCCGGCTGGTATCCTCCGCTGATTTTCCTTGGCATCGGTGCCATGACCGACTTCTCCGCCCTTATCGCCAATCCCAAGCTGATGCTCATCGGCGCCGCCGCACAGTTCGGTATCTTCGGCGCATACATGGTGGCTCTCGCTCTGGGCTTCTCGCCCGACCAGGCAGGCGCTATCGCCATCATCGGCGGTGCCGACGGTCCTACGGCTATCTTCCTTTCGTCGAAGCTCGCTCCCAACCTGATGGGTGCCATCGCCGTGTCGGCATACTCCTACATGGCTCTTGTGCCGGTTATCCAGCCGCCTCTGATGCGTCTCTTTACTACCAAGAACGAGCGCCTGATCAAGATGAAGCCTGCCCGCGCGGTGTCGCAGAACGAGAAGATCATCTTCCCCATCGTTGGTCTCCTTCTCACCTGCTTCGTCGTTCCTTCGGGTATTCCTCTGTTAGGCATGCTCTTCTTCGGCAACCTGCTCCGCGAGTGCGGCGTGACGACACGTCTTGCAAAGACCGCGAGCAACGCGCTCACCGACATTGTCACTATCCTTCTCGGCATGACTGTCGGTGCGTCGACGCAGGCTTCGCAGTTCCTCACACCTCAGACCATCTTTATCTTCTTCCTCGGCTTCATGGCATTCGTCATCGCTTCTTCGAGCGGCGTGCTGTTTGTCAAGCTTTTCAACCTTGTCCTGCCGAAGGAAAAGAAGATCAACCCGCTCATCGGCAATGCCGGCGTTTCGGCTGTGCCTATGTCGGCGCGTATCTCCAACAATCTCGGTCTGGAGTATGATCCCTCGAACTACCTCCTGATGCACGCTATGGGTCCGAACGTCGCAGGCGTCATCGGCTCGGCTGTAGCCGCCGGTGTCCTCCTCGGTTTCCTCGCATAATCAGCTGTCAGATATAAGGCAGACCCGGAACATCGTTTCCGGGTCTGTTTTTTTATTTTCTTCCGGATGCTTGAAGACCTCTCAAATTTGCGCGCACCTCAAAATCCTGCTCAACAACATATAAAATTATTTGGAAAAATCACAACGATTAGTTTATATTTGGCGCGAACAAGGATTATATAAATAAATCGGGCAGCTATGAAAAGACTATTGTTCATCATATTTGCATCAATCGCAATACTTGCGATGTTCGCGCAGGACGCTTACTATAATGTCGGAACTAAGCGTGAATACCTCACTGTCGACAGCAGTACAGTCGTTTCCTTTGTTTCCCAAGACAAAAACGAACCCGAAGCTGTCCCTAGTCATTTAGTCCTTGTAGACTCGGCTTCGCGTGACGGTATGATTTTCAGTATTTATCATGTAGATCTTCCTAAGAGTAAGTATAATTTGAAAAATAGCAGATATTTTCCGAAAAAGTTAAGCATAATTCCTTGCTATCGCGACGATAGTGGAGAATTATTAATTCCGAGGGGCTATATTATTGTGAAACTTAAAAATGAAAAAGACATTGAAAAACTAAGAGATGCTACTGTCGGAATAGACTTGACTATTGAAAGTATACCTTTCATGCCCACTTGGTATTCGTTGATGTTGCATCCTAATAAAGGATTAAATCCTATTAAGGTATCCAATCAGCTTCATGCGACCGGTCTGTTTGACTTCGCATACCCAACTTTTTTCTATCCAAACGACATTCTTGAGATTTCCTACGACTCCCTTGTGCATCGGCAATGGGGGCTTTATAACAAAGAGAATCCCGTGTATGACATTTCACTGAGCGAGGCGTGGAACTATGCGACAGGCAGGGGAATAAAGATTGCCATAATCGACAACGGCGTGGACTCCTCCCACATCGATCTTGCCAAGAACATGTACAGGAAAAGTTATGATGCCGAAACCAAGACTGTGCATAACAGGGTGTACAAGGATCATGCGACTCATTGTGCAGGCATAGCCGCGGGAATTAGAAACAACGGTCGGTTTATCTCGGGTGTCGCTCCGGATGCAAAGCTGATGTCGGTAAGAATTAATACAAGGGATTATAGCCCCCAATCAATAGGTGCTGCGATTAATTGGGCATGGAAAAATGGCGCCGACATAATCTCCTGCTCATGGGGAATATCTAGATATGATGTAGTTATTAAGCACGCAATCGACTCAGCCTTGACTTATGGAAGAGACGGCAAAGGATGTGTGCTTGTTACTTCAGCCGGCAACAAAGAAAAAATAACATTCCCGGGCGATTATCCCGGAGTGATAGCAGTGTCGAATATCACAAAAGACGGAATGATTGCGGACTCCTGCGCTCACGGCGATAATATGTTTATCGCCGCTCCGGGCACCGACATTCTGTCAACTGTCTGTGACAATCAAGCAGGTTTTTGGTCCGGAACATCCATGGCGGCGCCGCACGTAGCGGGTGTTGCCGCGCTTATCCTGCAGCGTAATCCCGACCTCACTGCAAGCGACGTGCGAAGAATACTCGCGCAGTCAGCCGACAAAATCGGCACTGTCGGCTACACGGTCAGGAAAGAATACGGACTCTGGAACGAATACTACGGCTACGGTCTGGTCAATGCCACCAAAGCCGTCAAACGCACTCCGAGGAAAGAATAAAAATTGTCGGAATTAGAAAAATGTGCGCCGGGCAATATGTGACAATTGTCCGGCGCACAATATTATTTCAGCAGGTCGGGGCGGAGGCGGCGGGTGCGCTCGAGCGCCTGCTCGTGCTGCCATTCGTCGATTTTTGCGGCATGTCCGCTCAGAAGTATGGGCGGCACGTCCCATCCGTTGTAGCTTGCGGGACGGGTATAGACCGGCGGCTCGAGCAGGTTGTCCTGGAAGGAGTCGGTCAGGGCGCTCTGCTCGTCGCCAATCGCGCCGGGGATGAGGCGGACGATGGCGTCGGTTATAATCGCCGCCGGCATCTCTCCTCCGGTGAGCACATAGTCGCCCACGGAAATCTCTCGCGTGATGAGATGCTCGCGAATGCGGTAGTCGATGCCCTTGTAGTGCCCGCAGAGGATGATGATGTTCCCGAGCATCGAGAGGTCGTTGGCGATGCGCTGGTTGAAGACCTCGCCGTCGGGAGCCGTGAAGATGACCTCGTCGTAGTGGCGCTGCTCCTTGAGGGCGCTGATGCAGCGGTCGACAGGCTCGATCTGTATGACCATGCCGGCGTCGCCTCCGAAGGGGTAGTCGTCGACCTTGCGGTAGCGGTTGGTGGTGTAGTCGCGCAGATTGTGGACCTTGATCTCGCATAGACCCTTGTCCTGCGCGCGCTTAAGAATCGAGCAGCCGAGCGGCGACTCGAGCATCTCGGGCAGGACGGTTATAATGTCGATGCGCATGTCAGCTGTGGGGCAGAACTTTGACGTTCAGCGCCTCGTAGGCGCGCTCCGCCTTCGCCTTCGCCTCGTCGAGGGTGTCGGCGGTGGCGAGGATGACGCCCATGCGGCGGTGTCCCTTTATCTCGGGCTTGCCGAATATGCGGATCTGCACGCCCGGCTCGGCGAGAACCTTCTCAAGATTCTCCATGACGATGCGGTCGGTATTGCCTTCGACGACGATAGCCTTCGAGACGGATGGACCGAGGAAACGGATAGCGGGAACGGGCAGACCGAGGAGCGCGCGGGCATGAAGGGCAAATTCGCTGAGGTCCTGCGATATCATAGTCACCATGCCGGTGTCGTGCGGGCGGGGCGAAACCTCGCTGAATATCACCTTGTCGCCTTTCACGAACAGCTCCACGCCGAAAATGCCGTAGCCGCCGAGCGCGTCGGTGATTGCGGCGGCATAGCTTTTAGCTTCCTCGAGCGCCTTCCCGGACATAGGCTGGGGCTGCCATGAGATACGGTAGTCGCCGTTGACCTGGATATGTCCCACAGGGGCGCAGAAAACGGTGCCTGTGACGCTGCGGACGGTGAGGAGGGTAATCTCATAGTCGAAGTCGACAAATCCCTCCACAATGACGCGTCCGGCGCCGGCGCGACCGCCTTCCTGCGCCTCGTGCCACGCTGCCTCGATTTCCTCGGGCTTGCGGATGGTCGACTGTCCGTGACCCGACGAGCTCATTACAGGCTTAACGACCACGGGCAGACCGATTTCATCGATTGCCTTGCGGAATTCTTCGTAGTCGGAAGCGAAACGGTAGGGCGATGTCGTCAGACCGAGCTCCTCGGCGGCAAGACGGCGTATGCCCTCGCGGTTCATGGTCAGGCGAGCCGCTCTTGCGGTGGGAGTCACGTTGAAGCCCTGCTCCTCGAGTTCCACGAGCTTAGGCGTGGCGATAGCCTCGATTTCAGGGATGATATGGTCGGGTTTCTCAAGTTTTATTATTTCCTCGAGCTTGTCGCCGTCGAGCATGTTGAAGACATAGCTGCGGTGTGCCACCTGCATTGCAGGAGCGTTGGGATATTTGTCGCATGCGACAACCTCCACGCCGAGGCGCTGAAGCTCGATTGCCACTTCTTTACCTAATTCGCCGCTGCCAAGGAGAAGAGCCTTGCGTCCGACGGGTGTCATTACTGATCCGATTGAAGCCATAATTGGAATATAATATTAATTGATGTTCAGGAAATTGTATGCGTTATTCGTTGTCGCCGCATCGACAGTCGCGAGGTCGGTGCCGAGGGCTTCGGCGATGCGTGCTACGATGCACGGAATCCACGCGCTTTCGTTGCGCCTGCCTCTGTGCGGCACGGGAGCGAGATATGGCGAGTCTGTCTCGGTGAGAATCCTTTCAAGCCCTATTTCGGGGAGCACGCCCGGAAGGGCAGAGTTCTTGAAGGTGACGATGCCGTTTATGCCGAAGTAGTGGTCGCCGTGGCGGCGTATGCGCCCGACATCTGCCACGGTTCCTCCGAAACTATGGAAAACAGCCTTCACGTCC
This sequence comes from Muribaculaceae bacterium, assembly GCA_017937625.1. GTDB lineage: Bacteria > Bacteroidota > Bacteroidia > Bacteroidales > Muribaculaceae > CAG-873. The sequence goes on from JAGBDG010000172.1 coordinate 4,909, forward strand.
GGGTAGGACTGCATGACTTCCAGAGTCCGGTCAAGCCCTTCGCGGCAGTGTATGATGACGGGCAGACCGAGCTCGTGCGCCGCCTTGAGCTGTTCTTCGAGGACAATCATCTGCTCGCGCTCGAATGTCTTGTCCCAGTAGAGGTCGATGCCGACCTCTCCGACGGCGATGTAGCTTTCTTTCCCGTCGCGCAGCAGCTCCGTGACGTAGCCGAGTTCGTCGCGCCAGTTCTCTTTTACTTCCGTCGGGTGCAGTCCCATGGCCATATAAGTGCACGACGGGCGCAGCTCATGGAGCCGGTGCATATACCCGACTGTAGAGCGGTCGACGTTAGGGAATACCAGTGTCGAGACTCCGGCGCTCAGCGCGCGGTCGACAGTGGCGCACTGACCCTCCATGCCCCCTTCGGGCTGAGCGTCGAGAGAGAATTCGGGCATATAGATGTGTGTGTGCGTATCTACCATTGAAATCAATGGGTGCGTGAGGATGCCTGACGGGCGAGATTCTGGAAGAAATTACGGGCGTCGACGTCCATGTCGATTTTCGAAAGGCATTCGATTGCCTTGGCGCTGTACTTCTCGGCAATCTCGTTGCAGCGGCGGTCGAGGTGCAGCAGCAGATAGACGTGGCGCACCTGCGAGATAAGCTCGTCGTCCTCGAGGTCTTCGGCGATAATCGAGGGCAACTGGTCGGGAGCCTCGTTGAGTCCGGTGATGAGAAGCCAGGTTTTCTTGCGGTTGACGATGTCGCCGCCTATTTCCTTTCCGAACACGGCAGGGTCGCCGAACGTGTCGAGCCAGTCGTCGCGGAGCTGGAAGGCAAGTCCGAGCGCCTCGCCGTAGTCGGCGATAGCGTTGCAGACCTCTTCGGATGCTCCGGCGAGAATCGCGCCGAGACGGCACGCACCGGCAAGCAGAACGGATGTCTTCAGGCGTATCATCTCCATGTACTCTGCGACTGTCACATCGTCGCGACGCTCGAATTCCATGTCGAGCTGCTGACCTTCGTAGACTTCCATTGCCGTGCGGTTGAAGCATTCGCTGAGCGCGGCGAGGTGCTCTCCGGCATTCCTGCACAGATACTGCGAGGCGAGTGTAAGCATTGCGTCGCCGGAAAGGATCGCCACATTGTCGTTCCACTTGCAGTGGACTGTCGGACGTCCGCGGCGAAGCTCGGCGCGGTCCATCACGTCGTCGTGAAGAAGGGTGAAATTGTGGTAAAGCTCTATCGCGAGCGCCTGATTGACTGCTTCTTCGGGGCTGCGGCGCGATAGTGCCTCATAGACAGCGAGGGTGAGGGTAGGGCGCAGGCGTTTTCCGCCGCTTGCGAGTGTGTACTTCACCGGCTCGAAAAGCGATGGCGCTGTCGACGGATAGACTATCGAATTTATAGCCTCGTCGATGATATTTGTGAATTGTTCGGGATTGAAAGCCATGGGATGTGTTTTAGCTTTGCAAAATTAGCAAAATTCCCGCTATAAAACAATTAATAACAAAAAAGCGGCTGCACCGTCTGGCGCAGCCGCTATAATCAGGTATGTTCAGGGATTAGCGGATGTATTCCTTTGTGGTCTTGTTGCCGCGGCGAACGATATAGATACCGTTTGCGGGGTTCTTGACCTGAATGCCCTGGAGGTTGTAGTAAACGGGTTCTGCGTCGGCGTTCTCATCGACAGCCACATTGTTGATGCCGGTGTACTCGCTCTTGTAGTATGTCCAGCCGAGGCTGCGTCTGCCGAGGAGGGTAGCCTTTGCCTCGTCGGTGCCGAGGTCGAAGAACTTCACTTCCTTTATGAAGTAGGAAGCGTTGCGGTTCTTGAGGTTCATCTGTGCGCTGATGGTGAACTTGGAGGGATTGTCAACGTATGTGTCGAACTCATATACGCGGAAGCGGTCGCTGTTGATGATATAAGCGGGCTTGCCGTTGGGATCCTTGGCAGCTTCGCCGTGAGCGGCATCCCATGCCTCTATTTCGTCGTCAGCGGGAACGCGTACGACGGGAGTTGCGGGGATATCCTCGACCTTGCCGGTCTCGTCCACCCACTGTGCGAAGTCGATACCTGTCGAGGCGTACTGTGCGCCGATGAGGTGGTCGCTTTCGGGAACTACGTAGTTGTTCTCGTGAGTAGCGTAGATGCTGCGTACCATGCCGAGGTCTTTGCCGTCCTTCACGTCAAGTGCATAGTGGCAGCCGCGGAGAGTTACGTTGTAGACCATGCGTACGCGGATGTAGTGGCGCTGTTCGGGTTTGTTCTGGATGTCTTCGTTGCGGAGGTAGAAGCTGAGCTGCGATTCGCTGACGCCCCATGAGCCGGAAGGCCATGCGAAGCGGCTTGCACCGGGCGACCAGGGCTGTGTGATGGCGAGCACGTTGCCGCTTTCCTCGTTAATCTTGCGGATAACGAAGCCGGGCTGTACGTTCTTTTCTACATTCTCTGCAGTGGTTGTGCCGCCGCGCTCGAGGTAGGAGGTCAGATGACCGTCTTCGTCGAAAGCAGTGGGATGGGTGGTGTGGTAGAATCCTGCGGGACCTGACCATGCGCCCTGAGTCTCGGTAGATGTGAGCTTGAAGAGGTCGCCTTCGGCGTATTTGTCGAAGTCAAGACCGGCGGGAGTGATGTCGGTGACGGGTTCGTCAACGATTTCGTTGTAGGAGAGGCGGAGGAGGGCACCTGCGAACGCGGGCTGGTCCTTGCCGTTGACTTTAAGAGTGGAGTTGTAGACGTAGATGTTCACGTCGTTGTCGCCCATGGGAACAGCCGTGATTGTGCTGTAGCCTAATGTCGAAGAGTAGTCGGGGTTCTCCCACTGTGCCACTGTGTTGCCTTCCTCATCCTTTACGATGATGTTCATGGTCTGTGAGTTGGTAGCGTAGCCTGCCTCGTCGATATAGTTGACAACGAAGAAGCGTTTGCCGTCGAGAACAAATGTGTCGAAGCCGTTGGTGGATGCCCAGTTGTTCCAGTTCAGGGAGTAATTGGTCGAGTATGCTCCGTTGTTGAAGCAGAAGAGGTCGTTTGTCCAATCGTTGACGGTTCCTGCTTTGGAGTACCAGAAGAATGAGTTCAGAGGACCATTTGCCTCAACTTCTTCTACTGTTGTGTAACGGGGCTGCATGAAGTGTACTGTATTGCCGCCGCCGGCGCCGTAGAGGGTGGGAGTGAGAGTAGCTTCTACAGTGACATTGTCGATATTGCCGTCATCAGTGCCGGTGAAGTGGAGTACGAGACCCTTGGCGATATTGCCGTCGCCGCTTGCCTTGTGGTTTACGAATGCGTAGGCGTTCTTTGTAAGGTTGCCGACAACGCGACCGAGTACGTCGATACGGTCGGGAGTATAGCCTTCTGGAAGTTCGAGGACGAGGCGTTTAGCCTTGTTCTGAGCGGGGCTGTAGATGGTATATACCTGGCATGAAGGAACTTTTGTGAAGAGGTGACCAACGATGAAGTTGCCTGAATCGTCCATGCTGATAGCAGTTCCGTAGTAGTCGGGAATGTCGTCTACTGTCACGCCTTCGAGCGAGGGAAGCTTGTAGAGAGGAGTCATCACGCCTTTCTCGTCGATTTCGGCGATGGACATCGTCATCATGTCGACAGTGTAGAGGCGACCGTTTCTGCCGATAGCGAAACGGTTGCAGCTCTTAGCCTTGATTGAGTCTTCCGAAGTCCAGTCGGGAGCTGTTCCGTCCCAGTCTGTATAGCCTTCGTTGAGGAAGCGCCACTGCTCCTTGAGAGTCAGTCTCTTTGCATCGAGACCCATTTCTTCGTCGGGCTCGTAGGAAGCAGCTACCATGACGGGGAGGTCGTCGCCGCCGCTGGTCACATACTTGCCGCCGCCGTTGATGATGAGGCGGACAGCGCACTTGATATCACCCTTCGCAACGACAGCCTTGGTCTCGCCGGGGAGAAGACCGCCGGTGATGAACTTGGTGCCTTCAACGTCGCCGAGCTTGGAGTCGACGGTGATTGTAAAGTCTTTCACGTCGTTGTCGACGAGGACACCGTACTTGTTGAAGCCGTAGACGCGCGGAGTGAATTCGTCGCCTTCCTCGAGCTCAACGTTCTTCTGTACTACCTCGATAGCTGCGATTTCATTGTCGGCGGGAGTGTTCGACACTGCGAAGAAGCCGTTTGCCACTGCGCGGTGAGCATCTTTTTCGCCGTAAGGAATGTTACGGATGCCGATGTTGTTGTTGTAGAGCTGCGATGAGCCGCCGCCGTCGAAGTTCATGGCGGTGTAGCATCCGAGCTGCTGCATGATGTATGCCACTTCCTTGAGGATGAGACCTGTCGAAGGACCGTATGCCATCTTGTCGGCGTCTTTGGAATAATTCTCGGTGTACTTGTCGGCAACGAGAAGAGTGAGTTGTGTGCGGTTCTCGTTATAGCCGATAGCTGTGCGTGCCTGAGGCGTCACGAAGTGGTCGATGATGCTCGGCGAGAAGTATTTGTCGTCAGCGACATTGCCGCCCTTGACGAGCATCGAGCAGCCACCGATCATCTGGGTGAGATTGAGTGTCTCTTTGCCTTTTTTGATCAGGAGGTCGGTGCTGAGACGCTCGCCTTTGGCAAGACCCTCAACAAAAGCGGCAGCCAATCCGTGACCGGAGAGGACGACACTGTCGGCGGGGATTTTCATATTGCCTACACCGGGTACGGCATCGCCGCCTACTTCAAAGACAGCGTCGCCGTTTGCGATGGAACCGGATACGATCTTTGCGGTACGTTCGGTACCCCACTGATTTGTTGTGGTGGATTCTCCCTTGGCGGGGGTATAGACGCAAAGGCAGTCGGTGCCACGACCGCCGTATTCACCAGCCGGGTCGAAGCGTACGGCATAGTTCGAGCCGTTTTCTTTTACGAGGTAGTAAGACGCCGAGAGACTCTGGAGGATGCGGATGTCTTTCTTGCCGGAGACTGTGGCGTAAGTCCACCATTCCTGGCTTGATACTCCGAAGTTGTAGAAGTGTCCGTCAGCCATGGCATGACCGCAGGTGCGCGTGGGAGTGCCTTCCATGTTGAAGAAGTCGCCGTTGACGCCTGCAACGTATGTGCCTTTGCCCAGGGTGTTGTGACGGTTGCCCATGTCGAGCACTGTCTCGCGGTCGTCGCCGGTATCCTTTGCCTCTATGCCGCGGAGCTCGAGGGTCGGATTGGTGAGGTCAATCTGCGAGTAGAAAATGTTTGTGGTGTTTTCCGGACTCGAAAGAGTCAGACCGGTAGTGACTACACCAGGACCGGTTGTGGCATGGAAAATGGTATCGACCGTGAAGTCGGTTTCACCTAATTTCCACGTCGTGGCGGCATTGACACTCAGAATAGCTGTCAACGCTGCTACAGATAAGAAAAGTTTTCTCATTGTGTAAAAAATTAAGGTTGTTTACTCGGTTTTTCTGGTAAAGATGATTTATAAATTGTGGTTTTTGTAAATCAACTGCTAAATAAGCTTATTTTTTGATA
>JAGBDG010000173.1 GCA_017937625.1 Muribaculaceae bacterium
CCTATGGCGCCCCTGCGGTCGATAGCCACTATTATCGTTGTCATACAGATACCTCAGCTTTAATGTGCGGGTGCGGGTCATAGCCCTCGAGAGTGAAATCGGAATATTTGAAATCGAAGATGTCCTTCACATCAGGATTAATCTTCATGACAGGCAGCGGACGCGGCTCGCGGGTTATCTGGAGACGGGTCTGCTCGAGGTGGTTGAGATAGAGGTGGGCGTCGCCGAGAGTGTGGACGAAATCGCCCGGCTCAAGGTCGCATACCTGCGCCATCATCTGGAGAAGAAGGGCGTATGATGCGATGTTGAACGGGACGCCGAGAAAGCAGTCGGCACTGCGCTGGTAGAGCTGAAGGCTCAGCTTGCCGTCGGCGACGTAGAACTGAAAAAAGGCATGGCACGGCGGCAGCTTCATGTTCGGCAGGTCGGCGACGTTCCATGCGCTGACAATTATGCGGCGCGAGTCGGGATTGTATTTTATGTCGTGGACAGCCTGGGCAATCTGGTCGATGGTTCCGCCGTCGTAGTCGGGCCAGGAGCGCCACTGATAGCCGTAGATATGTCCGAGATCGCCGTTCCCGTCCGCCCACTCGTTCCATATCCTCACGCCGTTTTCCTGAAGGTAATGCACGTTGGTGTCGCCCTTGAGAAACCACAGAAGCTCGTGGATGATGGACTTGAGATGCAGTTTCTTGGTTGTTACGAGCGGAAAGCCGTCGGCGAGGCTGAAGCGCATCTGATAGCCGAATACCGAGAGTGTTCCGGTACCCGTTCGGTCGGTCTTTACCGTTCCGTGCTCGAGAATATGCTTGAGCAAGTCAATGTATTGTTTCATCTTTAATCTTTTTAATCTTGTACTTTGCGCAGGCGCTGCAGCCGGCGTCGGTCTGTGCCTTGCCGCCCTCGTTCGACGTCGACTGCATCAGCGGCATGTCGAGCCGATATGAACCGGTACGGTATGTTATTGCGCCGTTGGGGCATACGGCGGTACAGTCGAAGCATACCACGCAGCGCGAGACATTGACTGTCTTCTCCGGCAGCTTGATGCACTGCGCCTTGCAGACGCGCTCGCACTCGCCGCAGTTGATGCAGCGGTCTGGGTCAATCTCGATATGGAAGTACGGGCGTGTGGCGGTGAAAGCGAGGATAGTGCCCACGGGACATGCGGTATTACAGAGTATGCGCCCGTGACGCCATCCGGTGGCGACAACGGCGACGGCTGTCAGAGCGGCTATGGAAAGCGACGAAAGCGTGAAGCTCACGGCTCCTGAGTCAAGTCCGAGAGGGCGTGCGACAAGCTCGTTCACCATTCGGGCGTACGCGCTGTACGGGTCGAATACGGTAGGGATGATGCCGGTTCCTATAAGAATAGAGGCTATCGCCACAATGAGGAAGATGATGCGCGTGCGGGTTGCCGGCGGGGCGTAGACATAGTTGCTGCGGTTGCGGCGCACGAGACGCGACACTGCGGACGTGCAGTCGATGAGAGTGCCGAGGGGGCATACCGTCGAGCAGTAGAGCCGCCCGTAGACAAGCGTCACCACCAGCCAGAATATGAGGCAGACGGAAGCGCCGGAAATGAGCGCCGTGAATATCTGCATACGGACGAACACGCTGTCATAGCCTGCCAACAATGCCCATGTCGGGACTCCCATGGCAAGCAAGGCAATGATAATGCGCAAATAGCGTATCGACTTATACATACGACAAAGTTACGCATTTTTCGCATACCGCCTGCGGTAAGTGCGAAATTTTTCATACTTCGTGCGCAAGGATACGAATGTCACATACGAATCAAATCCAGGAATTCTGGCGTTTTTTGACGGCAAGAGACTCGCCGAGCATACGGATAAACTCTTTCATGGAATTCTTGTGGTAGGTATCCTTGAGAATATGGACACATCCGACCATGTCGTTCTGCGGAACATCAAGAGGTATAGCCTTCACATCTTTTTCATTATAGATGGAATCCTCAGCAAGCACCGTCACGAGACGTGTCTGCCTGATAAGCTTCAGAAGGATGTTCACCTCGTTCAGCTCTATATGGATGCGGAAATCGTCGGAAGACGTCACCAGAGAGTCGAAAGCATTTCTTGCCTGCAGTCCTTTGGACGGGAGCGCCAGTTCGTAGTCCTGAAGCTCGGCAAGAGTGACTTTATTCTTTGAGGCAAGCGGATGGAAAGTGCTCACGACAGCAGAAAGGCGGTCCTGAAACAATATGTGCGACTCGACGTCGGCTACGGGCTGCGTCGGACGGAAAGCGAGCACAAAGTCAAGATCACGTTTGGCAAGAAGGTCCATAAGCTCATTCATAGGCTTATAGATTACCTTGAGCTTTATATGGGGATACATCTTCATGTACGAAATGACCGACTCGGTAAGTATAGGGCTGAACGAGTGCGTAACACCTATGTTCAGCACACCGGTCTGCAATTTCCTCAGATCATGTATACGGTTCTCGCACGTCTCGGCATCATGGATAGTGCGCATGGCGAACGGCAGCATTTCCTCACCAGCCTCGGTAAGGCGTATCGAGTGGCTGCTGCGGTAAAACAACGGCACATCCAGTTCGTCTTCAAGTTGCTTTATCTGCTGCGAAAGAGAACTCTGCGCGATGTTCAGCGCCTTGGCGGCATCTGAGAAATTCAATGTTTCCGCGGCTTTGGCAAAATATCTTAATTGTCTTAATTCCATTACGATGCAAATATAAACATAATAACACTATCTTGTTGCTGTGAATGAGAGTTTTTTGAATAGGAACACGGGGATTGTTGCCCCTACAACCATACCCAGTATGATGAACGAACAAGTAAGCCCGTTATAAGCAAGGAGATAGAAATAGTGTCCGAATACTTCTTCCCGCGTGTGATAAAGGCACGACAGGAGAGCCTCGATGGTCCGGTAAGCATACATGCCTGGAATCATAGGGAGCAATGCAGGGAAAAAGCATACCTCGGCAGGACACTTGATACGCGGCGCAAAAAGAACGGCAAGCAAGCCTGTCGCAAACGAAGCCACCATGCTGGCAGGAATGATGTGGAGCCCTCCAAAATCGGGCATCGTCAGGACATACCGTATCGAATGACCGGCGGCAGCTATCAGCGCACATGTCAGATAAGCCCTGCGCGGGGTGTTGCTGATGCTGGAAAAACCGATAGCTGCTATAGCCGCAAACAATCCATCCTCAAAAACATCTATCAGAATATCACTCACCATTCTCTAAAACCATTTAAATCCAAGAATGAACATACCGGCGCAAAGCCCCAGCGAGAGGCATACCGTAAGGACAGCCGCGTCCATGAAGCGACTGAAAGCGCAAAGATAGTGGCGTTCGATAATGTCACTGACCGCATTTATATACGGCACTCCGGGAATAAGATATAACACACTCGTTCCGAGCGCCAATTCCGGAGTCGCACCTATATTGAAAATACATCCGCCGGCACTCATCGCCGCAGAGAAAAACGAAGCGCAAATAAACGTAAGCCTGACATCGCACCCGTCCTCAAGCATTATCTGCTTGAGCCGGAAACCGGCAAGCGTCGTAAAGAATACTATGAGCATCGCATACGCATCTCCTCCGAAAAGGCGGCAGAACGACGCGTTCGCAAGGCTCGTAAGTATCAGAACCTCCCACTTTCCTGTAGGCTTCGTCAGGCGTATTCTGTCGAACCTTTCGACAGCCGAGACTAAATCGAGACGGTTGTCGGCAACCTCCCAGCTGAGTCTGCTAAGCAGCGCGTTGAGATTGAAACTTATGCCGCAAGCAGCCACCTTACGCACAACGACACATGATTCGCCATTATCATTTTCCCGGACCGTAACGTAGACATGCGCCGGCATCACGGCTATATCGAATTTCAAGCCAAAGGCAGAAGCCATGCGACCGGTATTTTTCTCTATCCGTATGCACGTCGCGCCACATCCGGCGAGCAACGCTGCATAATCGGCAAGAAAAGCGGCGGTTCCGGCAATACCGCTTTCCGCCGAAAGAACGGTCGTTTCAGAGGTCATCGAAGTCATCGCTTTCGTCATCTCCGGGGACAAAGAACATCTCTCTTTCCCTCCCTGATTCAAGAAAATGTTTCGGAAAACGGATATGATGATGACAATCGATAAAATAGCGCTCAAGTGCCCTTAGAACAAATGCACACAAGAGCACTCCGGCTATCACACACCATGCAATCATTTGCTGACTCATAACTCTTAGATTTTTAAAATTACGCTGCAAAAGTATATCTGCCGGCAAGACTTCAAAAGCGACGAGCAAGGATTTTTCCTATTGCTCCAATCGGCAAGACAGATAGTCAAACCCTCGCGCCGATGGCATTCCGCGTGACAAGCGAAGTCGTTTTTCGCATACTCCATGCACACAGCGCTATTTATTTGACAGAATGCCGCACATACTTGTTATGATACCTGATTTATCATAAATTTGCAGTGTAACATTCATACTTTATTATCATGAGCAGAAAGAAATACGAATACAGGGTTGAGAATATCAGGGCTGACGAAATGGGAGTCTACGACTACATCTACGAGCTGGGAAATATACTAAATAAACATGGCGAGAACGGCTGGGAACTGGATAAAATAGAATATTTCGCCGGTCGCACTCTGCTGATACTTAGGCGGGAAATCGGATGAATCGCCCTCTCTGTTCCGAATTCACTGTAATTTTGCAGTAAATTCGGAACAGGCGAAGATATTTTGAGAATGCCGTCTTTTTTCGTAACTTTGGCATACTTTTCCGCACGGTGCGGAGAGTCCGGGACTTCTCCCCTCGTTATCAGTTTTTTATGTCCAAATTCGTACATCTTCACGTCCACTCGCAATATTCTGTGCTCGACGGTCTTTCGTCGATATCAGGTCTCATCAAGAAAGCTGTCGCCGACGGTATGCCGGCACTTGCCCTTACCGACCATGGCAACATGTTCGGCTGCAAGGAGTTTTTCAACGATGTTAAAAAACACAACGGCAAAGTAAAGGACGAAATCGCCAAGGCTAAGGCGGCACTTGCCGATGCCGAGACTTCGGGCGACGCCGATGCCGTCGCCGCGGCAAAGGCGGAGCTTGAAAAGGCGGAGTCGAAAAGGCTCAAGCCTATCTTAGGCTGCGAGATGTACGTCGCAAAGGGCGACCTACACGACAAGAACGACCCTAAGGACAAGGGCGCGCACCTTATTGTGCTCGCAAAGAACGAAAAAGGATACAAGAACCTCATAAAGCTCGTGAGCAAATCGTGGACTGAAGGCTACTACTACCATCCGCGTACCGACAAGAAAGAGCTTGCCGAGCACCACGAGGGTCTTATAATATGCTCAGCGTGCCTCGGCGGCGAGATACCGAGACTTCTCCGCCAGGGCGACATTCAGGGCGCAGACCGCTCCGTGGCATGGTGGAAGAGTGTTTTCGGCGAGGACTACTACATAGAGCTCCAGCGTCACAAGGCTACCAAGCCGCGTGCCAACCACGAGACTTATGAGATACAGCGCGCCATAGAGCCCGAACTAATAGCCCTCGCGCGCAAATACGACATAAAAATTATCGCCTCGAACGACGTACACTTCATCGACGAGAGCGATTCGGAGGCGCATGACCGCCTGATATGCCTATCGACGAACCACCAGGTCAACGACGAGAACCGCATGCTCTACTCCAAGCAGGAATGGTTCAAGACCACCGCGGAGATGGAGGAAGTGTTCGCCGACATACCGGAGGCGCTTGCCAATACCTCAGAGATAGCCGACAAGGTCGTGGAATACGACATCGACCATGCGCCCATCATGCCTAACTTCGCCATCCCTACCGACTTCGGTTCGGAGGAAGAATACCGCAGCCGCATCACCGAAAAAGAGCTTTTCGACGAGTTCACATGCGACGAGAACGGCAACGTCGTCCTCAGCGAGGAAGACGCAAAGGCAAAAATAAAGAAACTCGGAGGCTACGACAAGCTGTACCGCATAAAATTCGAGGCGGACTACCTCAAGAAAATAGCATACGAGGGAGCGGCACGGCGCTACGGCGACCCGCTGCCGAAAGACGTCGACGACCGCATACGTTTCGAGCTCCACATCATGAAGACCATGGGCTTCCCCGGCTACTTCCTTATCGTGGAAGACTTCATACGCATGGGACGCAAGCTTGGCGTCAGCATCGGTCCGGGTCGTGGATCGGCCGCCGGCTCGGTGGTCGCATACTGCCTGGGCATCACCCAGATTGACCCTCTGAAATACGACCTGCTTTTCGAACGTTTCCTCAATCCGGACCGTATATCGCTCCCCGATATCGACGTAGACTTCGACGATGACGGACGCGAGACCGTGCTCAACTACGTCACGGAGCGCTACGGAGCGCCCAACGTGGCACACATCATCACCTACGGCACCATGGCGGCTAAATCGGCAATCAAGGACGTTGCGCGCGTCATGAGCCTGCCCATACCGACGGCGAACCGCCTGACCAAGCTCATCCCGGCACACATGCCCGAGGATCCCAACAAGCCGGGCAAGGAGCTGAAGCCCACGGTGTCGAACTGCATCAAGTACCTTCCCGACTTCAAGACAGAGATGCAGGCGGATCCGAGCGTCAACGAGCTCATGAACTTCGCCGACAAGCTCGAAGGCACGGTACGCAACGTCGGTGTGCATGCCTGCGGCGTCATCATCTGCCGCGACGACGTGTCCGACTGGGTGCCTGTGAGCACCGCCGCCGACAAGAACGGCGACCGTATCCTCGTGACCCAGTACGAGGGTCGCGTCATCGAGGACACGGGACTGATCAAGATGGACTTCCTCGGACTTAAGACACTCTCCATCATCAAGGACGCCATAGCCAACATACACCACTCGCAGCATATCGACGTCGACATCGACAATATCCCCATCGACGACAAAGAGACATACGACCTCTACAGCCGCGGCGCCACTATAGGCACGTTCCAGTTCGAGTCGCCGGGCATGCAGCGCTACCTGCGCCAGCTGCGCCCGAGCGTTTTCGAGGACCTCATAGCCATGAACGCCCTCTACCGCCCCGGACCTATGGAGAACATCCCGGAGTTCATCGCCCGCAAGCACGGAGAGTCGAAAATCGAGTATGACATCCCCGAGATGGAGACATACCTCAAGGATACCTACGGAATCACCGTCTATCAGGAGCAGGTCATGCTGCTGTCGCGTCTGCTGGCAGGCTTCACCCGCGGCGAAAGCGACACGCTGCGTAAGGCTATGGGCAAGAAGCTCATCGAGAAGATGAACCACCTCAAAGGCAAGTTCCTCGAGGGCGGTCAGGCTCGCGGTCATAAGCCCGAAGTTCTCGAAAAAATATGGAAGGAATGGGAGAAATTCGCCTCCTACGCCTTCAACAAGAGCCACGCCACCTGCTACAGCTGGGTGGCATACCAGACGGCATATCTCAAGGCTCACTATCCCGCCGAATTCATGGCTGCCGTGCTCACGCGAAACCTTGAGGATATATCGAAATTGTCGTTCTACATGGACGAATGCCGCGCCATGGGACTTCAGATCAAGGGTCCGGACATCAACGAGTCGTACGGCAGCTTCTCCGTGAGCGAGCCCGGCGTAATCCGTTTCGGACTGACGGC
>JAGBDG010000174.1 GCA_017937625.1 Muribaculaceae bacterium
ATCATGAGCAGAAGCTCCATCAGGTTGTCACAGTTGGGGAAGGTGCTCTGCACCAGATATACCTCGCAGCCGCGTACCGACTCTTCGAAGCATACTTCAAATTCTCCGTCGGCGAAATGTTCGATTTTCATTTTGCCGAGTTCTACGCCGAGTTCTTTGCAGATTTCCTCCGCCATATAGCGCGATTTAGTACCGGAGAAAATCTTGAAAGGATGAAGGATGGTATCCATTGGAAGAAATATTTGAAAAACGGTTTCTTTTGGTTTATTTTTTCTTAGTCTGGGTTTTCTTCGCCGTCGCCTTGGAAGCGCGCGGTTTTGCCGTCACCGGACGTGCCGGCTCGATGCTGTCGCGGCGGAGTTTCCACATCGTGGCGCCGTGCGCGGCTACGCGGGTCCTGAACGGCTCGGTAGCCGAGAAAGTCTTGTCGGCTTTCTCACCTGTCAGTAGCTCGATGGTGTCCTTGGCAACGCCCTGAGGCATGTCCATGGCAATGAAAGCATGTATAGGTATGTTGACAGCCAGCTCGTCGTCGGTATCGCCGAAATTGACGGCAATCACCACAACCTCGTCGGCTGTATGGCGCATGAACACGAAGTGTCGGTGAGGATTGACGCCGGCATGCTCGAGGTTGACATACATCAGGTCGAAAAATCCGCCTTCGGTGAATGCCTTCTCGGCGTTGGCGAGACGGAGGACGTGGCGGTAGAGCGCGCGCAGGCGTTCCTCTGACGGCGGCAGCTTGCCCTTGCACGTTCCGCCGGCTATCCAGCGGCGCACCGAGGCGACGCTCCAGTAGTCGAAAATGGTCGTGCGTCCGTCAGGTCCGCTGTAGCCCTCGGCGTCGGTGCCCGGCTCGCCGAGCTCCTGGCCGAAATATATCATCATCGGTCCCTTGTTGATCATCGTCGACACGACGAGTGACGGCAGCACGCGCCATGCGTCGCCCGCATAGAACGGCGAAGCGAAGCGCTGCTCGTCGTGGTTCTCGAGGAAATTGAGCATGTTGGGCGCTATGCCCTCCACTGCCTGCCAGCAGCCCGTGATGCGGGCTGCCGAATGGTTGTCGGTCTCCACGGCGCGGAGCGTGTCGTAGAGGTTGACCTTGTCGTAGAGGTAGTCGAATCCGCCGTAGTCGATGAACGGGCGATAGAGCGCCATGTCGTATATCTCGGCTATGAACACGATGTCCGGGTAGCGCTCCTTGACCTGCGGGATAGCCCAGTGCCAGAATTCGAGAGGCACCATGTGGACCATGTCGCAGCGGAAGCCGTCGATACCCTTCGACGCCCAGTAGCGCAGGATGTTGAGCATCTTAAGCCATGTGTCGGGAACTGGCTCGAAATGGTGTGTGCCGTCGCCGTAGTCAATGCCGTAATTGAGCTTCACGGTGTCGTACCAGTCGTTGACGCCCGGAAATGCCGTGAAACAGTCGTTGCCCGACGCTTTGGCGGGGAATTCCACATAAGCGCCGGAGCCGTGACCGAGGTCGATGCTCGGGGCGAACTGCTGGCGCGTGATATAGTAGAAGTTGTTCCTCGGCGAGAAGAACATCTCGCGGTCGTCGTGCGAGCCGAAATCCTCCACGCCCTTGGGACATACGTCCGAGTGGTATTCGCGCGCCACATGGTTGGGAACGAAGTCGATGATGACCTTCATCCCCGCATCGTGCGTGCGTTTCACCAGCGCCTCGAACTCCTTCATGCGGTTGGGCACGTCCACGGCGAGGTCGGGGTCGATATCATAGTAGTCGGTGATGGCGTACGGGCTGCCCGCGTGACCCTTTATCACATGAGGGTTGTTGCGGCGTATTCCGTAGCGCGTATAGTCGGCGTCGTGAGAGTGTTCTATCACGCCGGTGTACCACACGTGCGTGGCTCCGAGGTCCTTGATAGCCTCAAGAACGGTGGAGTTTATGTCGTTAAGTTTTCCCGAGCCGTTCTGTTCCAATGTCCCGTCTACGATAGGTGTTTCGCAGAAGTTGGTGAAAAGCCTCGGCAGGAGTTGGTAGATGATTGGTTTTTGGGTCGGCATTGTCTTATTCCTTTTTCAGGTTTTCGTCGCCGGTTTTCCAGAGTCCGGCATCCTTGAGAGCCTTGCGCGTGTGCATGTATCCGCTCAGCACAAGCTCCTTTATATTCTTGAGGTTGAAAGGCGCATAGCCCGCTATCTCGGGAGTCTCCACCGATATGTCGCACATTGCCATGTCCTCGCTCTGATTTGCCTTTGCCATGAGGTTGTAGGTCCTCAGGGCTACGGAAATTATCGACTTGTACTCGCTCTTCGTCGACAGAGGGCTGCAGTTGACGCCTATCAGGGTCTCGCACTTGTCGCGCAGAATCCACGCCGGCAGGTTGCGCAGCACGCCGCCGTCGACGTAGTGTACCCCGTCGATGACAATCGGCGAGAACATTATCGGAATCGAGCATGAGGCAAGCATCCGCGGACCGATAGGACCTTCGCTGAACACGTGAGGAGCGGCGTTGTCAAGATCCGTAGCGC
>JAGBDG010000175.1 GCA_017937625.1 Muribaculaceae bacterium
GGGCGGCTGCTTCGCTGTACGTTGAGCGTCGAGGGATCGCCGGGTATGACAGGGACACGGTAATATATTTCTACACCATCGCCGTATACTTTTTTTACGCCCGAACGAATGAGCTTCTGATATCGTTCCTCAAGTTGGTCGTAGAAGAACTGCGACTTAACCTCCAGCACGAGGCGTCCGTCGGCATAGCTCTCGGAGCGTATGTCGCGAAACCATGTGTTGAATTGCTCGGGTGTGATGTTTTCTTTGATAAATTCACAGCAACGAGCCCAAAGTTCCTGGTGATTGGAGGTCATACAATAAGGAATGAACTAATTGTTTTACATTGCAAAATTCAGATTATTTTTCTGAAAAAACAAACCGCATTTTGTTTGGAAAAATGGAAAATTGTGCAAGTGCGTAGTTAGCAATTGTTTAAAGTCGGAGGTTGTTTTAGGGTGCTTATGAAGCGGCTTTTGGCTTGTGGACTTTGTATGTCAGCCTTTTATAAAGCGATTGCTATTTTAATATATTTTATTAATTCGCGTGCTTCATGCCCGCAGGGAAGCCTCATTCTTTGTTTATGAGAGTATTTTTCAAGAAAACGTCTATTTAGAATGATTCTAAATAGACGTCTCGATATGCTGTAAGTAGGTTGTCAGAGCAGTTTGATGCTGATATAGCGTTTCGGATTCTTTTTCACGTCGACAAGAAGAGAGTCGAGCGATCCGATTGCTGAATTGATGCTGTTGTAGAGCGCCGGATCCTGCGTAAGCTTACCGATAGTCGAGTTCGGATTGTTGAGTTCGTCGGATAGGGCGTGAAGATTGGCAATTGTAGCCTGCAGGTCGTAGACAAGGCTGTCAAGAGGAATTTCGCGCAGTGCGCCGCTTACCTGAGCAAGGTCGCCGGTTATGGTGTCTACGTTCTCTGTGATGCTCTTCACATCGGCAGCTACAGGACCGAGCTGGGCGAGAGTCCTGTTGAGCGAGCGGAGCGATGCTTCGAGCTGCATGGTGATTCCGTCGAAACGGTTGATAGATGTAGTAAGCGATGGATTAGCGGCGAGTTTGTTGAGGCTCGACATGAGTGTGTCGGTCTTTGCCATGATGTTGCCTACAGAGGGCAGAACATTCTCCGACAGGGTCGTCATGAGTCCTCCGTTGACTTTGCCGGCAATAGTGTCGCCTATCTGGCAGTAGCTGCCTGTGTTTTCGGCAAGAGTAAGGGCGAGTGATGCTGTGCCGAGGAAGTCGGCTACAATATTTGCCTGCGATCCTTTGGGGAGTTTGAGAGCCTTGTCGATGCTGAATTCAACCACAACGTTGCCGGGGTTCTCAAAATCGTAATTGATGTTGCGGACAACGCCAATCTTATATCCGTTCAGTGTCACCGGTGCCGAAGTAGTCAGACCGAGTGTTTCGTGATATGAGGCATAATAGTAGTTGGATGCCTTGAAAAGGTTTATGCCCTTCAGGTAGTTGATGCCGAAGAAGAGTATTACAAGTGCCAGAATGACGAGTAAGCCGATGCTTGCTTCTTTTCTTAGTATTTTTTTCATAGACTGATAATTTTCTGAATTATTTAACGGGAGTGGCAGTTGCCGTCCGCGGATGTTTCTTACGGTAATCTCCTACAGCCGAAGCGAGAGCCTCTGCACATTTCTGTCGACCGCTTTCGCTGGCGAGGAATTGTTCTGCCTCTTTATTGCAGATGAAATCGAGCTCCACAAGTACCGACGGCATTCTCGTCGCCCAAAGGACAAGGAATCCTGCCTGACGCACTCCTTTGTCGGCGCGTCCGGCATGACCGGTCAGTTCATTCTGGGCAAGCTGCGCCATCTCGATGCTCTGTGCGACGTGGCGGTTCTGAGTGAGTTCGAATATTATATAGGATTCCGATGAGTTGGGGTCAAATCCCTGATAAGACTCCGATGAGTCCTCCTCAAGCTCAATTACGGAGTTCTCGCGCATTGCCACCGCGAGGTTGGCGTCGTTCTTGTGAAGTCCGACAGTATAGACCGACGCTCCGTGGACAAGTGCCCTTCCTTTCGCCTTTCGGTCAAGCGAATTGACGTGAACGGAAACGAAAAGATTGGCACCGGCGTCATTAGCAATTGCAGCGCGCCGGTCAAGGGGAATAAAAGTATCGTCGTCGCGGGTCAATATAGTCTTTATGCTGTCGCCGTAATTCTTTTTAATAAGTTCGCGCGTGCGCAGGACAACATCGAGTGTAATGTCCTTCTCGCGGGAGATGTTACCGCGGCACCCGTGGTCATGTCCTCCATGACCGGCGTCGAGCACCAGTGTGAAAGGCTGCTGCTTCCCAGCGGTTTCTGCGGCAGTGGCACGCTGAGGCGGCAGCATCAGAATGAATGCTGCGGCGACAAGGGCAATATCGAGAATTCTCTTAAACATTTTTGCAAGTGCAAATTTAGCACTTTTTTCTGCTATAATACTGGTGAGAAAGTCGAAAAAACAATCCCGGAAGCAATAAAACACAAAAACGCGCAGAACTTTTGGCTATGAAAGGGGTTGATGATTGAAATAGTAATTCTTTCGGTATTTGCATGGCGATATACCATAGCGACGTGAAAAAAGGCGGTGGAAGTAGGGTATGCTTGCAAATCCACAGTCGTAAGCGATGTCACATGCCGGGTCTGTCGTTGATGTAAGCAGAAGCGCTGCTTTTTCAAGTCTCAGTGAATTTATATACCCGGTGAATGTCTGACCTGTATGCTTTTTGACAAATCTGCATAAGGCTGACTTGTTCATTTTCATATATGCGGCAATTTCTTCCAAACCGATGTTTCTATAAAAATTGCATTCGCAATAAATCCGGAATCTCTCGGCGTTTCTTATGGATTTGTTCATAAGACGATCGCCAATGTCTTCCGATTCTGCGTTTTCCGATAAAAAAATCAGTAAGTGTAATATAAGCGGTAACCGTTTCGCAGAATCTAAAGTTTGCATTTCAACAAGCGACTTTATGATCTCGTCACAAGTTTTACCGACATACCTTCGTGGAACGCTGATGGCACTAAGGTTATTGACGACCGTGGTTAATTCCGGAAAAACCGATGACAGCCGGGCCGGTAGGTCTGAGGCGAACAACAGTGTGATATTGTGTATTAAACCATTATCATCAGCCGAGTCTTTGTCAAAGAACCAGCCATGCGGAAAGTGTGGCGGAATCAGCAAAACCTCTCCTTCGCGAAACGCTTGTCTTTCATCGCCAAGTATTCTTGTGCCTTTGCCATGTATGACATAAGATAATTCCCATTCATTCTGAGTGTGAATAGGAATCTGTTGGCTGGGAGTCAGCCATACATTGTCGTAAATAAACGCCTTTTCCATACAGAATGCAAATATAGTATAATGTTTTGTGAAAATCGGTAATTCTACGATAATAATGACATGGTAATTTTGCAAATGATTTGAATTGCAAATATCTTGAATAATGAATACCAATCTTCTTGCGTCTAAACCTCGTTTTGAAATACTCGACGGATTACGCGGTGTCGCGGCAATACTTGTCGTGATGTTCCATCTCTTTGAAACTTATTCGAAAGGACCTTGTTTCCAAGTGTTCAATCATGGTTATCTTGCAGTCGATTTCTTTTTCATATTATCGGGATTCGTTATAGGTTATGCCTATGATGACCGTTGGAGCAAAGGAATGACACAATGGAACTTCTATAAGCGCCGTCTCATCCGTCTTCAGCCTATGGTCATAATGGGTTCGTTGATCGGCGCATTCTGGTTTTTCTTCGGCGATGCTCCATTCTTCAGCCTCGTGATGGAGACTCCTTGGTGGAAAGTTCTTCTTATAACTGTATTGGGGTGCCTGATGTTCCCGACGCCCCCGTCTATGGACATCCGCGGCTGGCAGGAAATCAACTCCCTGAATGGCGCACAGTGGTCACTGTTATGGGAATATATCGGCAATATTTTATATGCTGTCCTCGTTCGGAGACTGTCGAAAATCGGACTGATAATCTTTGTCGCGTTAGCGGCTTTTTTCACCATAGACATCAGCTTTAATATAGATGCGTTCGGGATGTTAGCCGACAGAGACGCCGCGTCATATACTATGATTGGCGGTTTCGGTCTTACACCGCAGCAGATTTACATCGGGATGGGGCGTCTTCTATTCCCATTCTTCGGAGGCTTGTTGCTATATCGTCTCGGTTTGAGAATATGTCTGAAAAAATATGGATTTTTATGGTGTTCATTGGCTATTGCGTCCATACTCGTCTGGCCGCATATCGGTGGTGACACTCCAAACGTGCTAAACGGCGCATACTGCGCACTTGCCATCATACTGTTGTTCCCGATGATTGTAAGCGCCGGAGCCGGCAGTCCGCTTGAAGGCAAGAAAACAATTAAGGTCTGCAAATTCCTCGGAGCGATTTCATTTCCTCTTTATATAACCCACTATCCAATGATTTATGTTCAGATGAAATGGGCAGCAGAATATGCGGACGCTCCGTTGGGCACCCACATCTGGGTTTCTGTCTGGATTTTCATCGCTTCAATAGCAGTGGCATACGCCTGCCTCAAGGTCTATGACGAGCCTATACGCGAGTGGCTCAAGAATCATTGGCTGTATAGGGACAGCAGTAAAGTCCGCTAATTTCAATCAGCCGTTATTTCCACATAATTGCCCTCGGGGTCGGCGACGGCACATTCATAATAGCCGTCGCCGGTTGTGCGAGGTGCGCTCAATATGGTGAAGCCGTCTTCTTTGAGTCTCTTTGCCATATTGTCAACACTCCGCTTGTTTCCGACAGAGATTGCAAAATGTGCAAGTCCTTTCAGATTTCCTCGGCTCGACGGAGCATCTTTACCGGGTATGTTCATTATTTCGATTCTCGCTCCACCATTCTCAAATGACAGGAAATAAGAACTGAAATTCTTGTTGGGATTGACGTACTTGTCATTGCAAGACATGTTGAAGTAATGCATATAAAACTTGCGAAGCAGTTCTATGTCCTCTGCCCAAATTGCAATGTGGTCGATTCTCATTGTTCTTTGCCTCAAGGGTTATTTATCGTTTGCAGCATTGTTCTTCAGCCATTCGCTTCGGACTTTGTCGGGAAGGTGAGTTACCTTGAAATCTGAGAACGATGCCTTGAAGCCTTTGCCGTCAGGACAGGCGGCGAACATACCGATTTTAACTGGATGGTTAGCCTCTATCCATGCGTTGCGCATCATGTGGTATTCCTTGTCATCGAAAGAATAGAATATCTCGATTGCATCGAGGCGGCGAACTGCTTTGATCCAAATGTAATCAACAGGGTGGTCGAGAGCTATGACGCTCCAGTCGGAAGCCTTGTGAGTGACCACGGTGCTGAGATCGTATTTGCCGTCAACGAACTCGATGCCGGTCTTGATATAGTTCTCGTGGTCGAGGCGTATCATCATTCCCGCCTGATCGAACCGTACCTTGTAGTCGCCGGAGATTTTAACTTTCGCTTCGAATTCACCGCCATATTCGGCATAATAGAACGGTGCGTCGTCGACTGTGAATCCATAATGGGATATACGCCAGTAGTCGCTGTTTGGAGTGACATCCATTGTCAATGTACTGCCGTCTATCTGCCAGTTGTCAGGCTCATTGAACCAGTTCATCTTCTCGAGGGTCTGGGCATATAAGGAAAGTCCGGACAGAATAGAGAACATCGCGAGTATAAATTTCTTTTCCATAAATCTTGATTGTTATAACCATTCGTTTGATTAACTTTGCAAAGTTAACAAGCTAAACATTAATCGGCAATGGTCAGAAATAACCATTATTCAGAAAACAGGAATACGCTCGACAAATTGCTCCGTTCAGAAAACAAGGCTGCCGGATCCATTTCTTTGCCTGACATTGTGGTCAATATGCGTTTCTGGGCGCAGGTCGAGAATGTCCTGGTTGTTGTGAGCGATATGGCTGAAGGCAAAAGTCATATCTTTGCCGGTGGCTTCGCCCGCAATCTTGACATTGGCGAGTATCAGCAAGAAAACTCAATCTGGGAAAGCAGGATACTTTCTCTGATGTCGACGGAAGAGCAGGAGGAAAAGTATATAGCCGAACTGCGTTTTTTTCATTATCTTAGGCATTTGCCCAAAAGCAAAAGGACGGATTATTATCTTATGTCGAAGCTTCGGTTCCGTTATACCGACGGTGACAATCATGATGTTCTGCACCGGATGTATTATCTATATGACGAGAATTATGAAAACCTGAGATTCGCTATATGTTTTTATGGTCCGCTGCCTTTTGATTTCAAGGGGAAGAGTTTTGCGGTAAATTCTGTTACCGGAATAAAAGAGGAACTAACGGCATCAAGAAACAATTCTATCCTTAGCCGCCGTGAGAGTCAGATTCTTACCATGATAGACACAGGAATGAGGAGTGCGGAAATTGCAGATTTATTGAACATCAGTGTCCATACTGTCAGCCGACATCGGCAGGATATTATCGAAAAACTTCAAGTGAAGAACACGCATGAGGCTTGTCGGTTGGCAAAGTCAATGGAACTTATATGATTTTGTGGAACGATTCTGGGCAATAAGACGGGATAATGGCGTTATTTAAAATATGAAGAAGACTATTAAGTATATTGTTTCTGCGGCTCTGTTGCTTGTTGTTTTTGCTTCGTGTGAAAATAAGGAAAACAGACAGCATGCGCTTGTTCCGGTCAGCGACTTGGTCTCGCTGATGCGTGACTATTCAGTTATGTCCTCTGATGAACGTGCTGCCGCTTATGATGCTGACAGTACAGCTGTCAAGGCTTTTATGCTTACGCTTGGAGTTGATGAGCCGACAGATTCTTTGCTTCTCGCATGGTCAAGTTCACGGGCTGTAGAAGTGTTTACTCCAGATGTCGATTCTGTTTTTCCGGACAGGAATATAGTCGGCAAAACTCTCGGAATGATTATTGATAATGCTGCGAGTCTGGACCTCGGACTTCCGAAACGTAGATATGCGGCGGTTGTCTATGGGCGTCCGGAGTCGGTGCTGTTCGTCGACAGTGTGATGCTTATAGCTCTTAATCATTATCTCGGAGCTGATTATCCTGGATACTCGCATCTGCCTCACTATCAGCGTGCGGTAAAAACTCCCGAGCAACTGCCATACGACATTTCAGAGGCGCTTGTTGCTACAGAGTACCCGTATGAAGAGGGGGAGAGCGCTACGCTTTTATCCCGAATGCTCTATGAAGGTGCTCTCGCATTAGCGAAAACACGCCTGGTCGATGCATCGTCACCGGCAACTGCTCTCGGATATGACGAAGATACTTATCAGAGACTTCTGAAAACTGAAGGTGACATCTGGCGGACGCTTGTAGAAAACAGACTTTTATATGACATATCACCGACAACGTCGCGTAAACTTCTGTCGCCCGGTCCTGACGTAAATCTTGGAAACATGAACGTTCCATCACGCGCAGGACGCTTCATCGGCTATCGTATAGTTGAAAGCTACATGCGCAAGCATCCCGAAACTACACTTTCGGAACTCCTTTCTCTGTCGTTCTATGGCACGACAGTTCCTCTTGAAAGTTACTTGCAATAAGATTTCTTAACTTTTTTATTTATTGCAGTCTTGTTTATTGAAAAATTTCTATCTATCTTTGCATAAATATAAAATTACACACACTATCTTGAAAACCGATCAACCAATGGAAGACAGAAGAAGTTTTTTGAAGAAGATTGCTCTCGGAGCATCTGCGATAGCATTGCCTAAGGCAGCTTTTTCGATATCAGACGCTGCGAAGCCTAAAATCTATACAGGAGCAGAGGATTTTCCTACTGTAACTCCCCGTGGTCTCGGATTGCCCATTACTGGCACATTCCTTGACGAAATCTCACATGATATTCCTCATCAGAACTGGGGCGAGGCAGAGTGGGATGCCGATTTCGCGCACATGAAGGCAATGGGTATCGATACAGTCATACTCATTCGCTCAGGTTACCGCAAATTCCTTACTTTCCCCTCTGAATATCTTAGCAAAAAGCACGGCTGCTATACTCCGCATGTCGACCTTGTGGACATGTTCCTCCGTCTCGCCGACAAATACGGCATGAAATTCTGGTTCGGACTCTACGATTCGGGCAGATACTGGGATACGGGCGACATGTCGTGGGAAGTCGAGGACAATATGTATGTCATCGACGACGTATGGAAGAAATACGGGCACCATCCTTCGTTCGGAGGCTGGTATATAAGCGGCGAAATCAGCCGTGCCACCAAAGGCGCCATCGACTCGTTCTACAAGATGGGCAAGCAGTGCAAGGACGTATCTAACGGTCTGCCTACTTTCATCTCTCCGTGGATTGACGGCAAGAAGGCTGTCATGGCTTCCGGCGGTCAGCTCACCAAGGAAGATGCTGTCGGTGTCAAGGAGCATGAACGCGAGTGGAACGAGATTTTTGACGGAATCCATGAAGTCGTGGATGCATGCGCGTTCCAGGACGGTCATATCGACTATGACGAGCTCGACGCATTCTTCGAAGTCAACAAGCGTCTTGCCGACAAGTACGGCATGCAGTGCTGGACCAATGCGGAATCTTTCGACCGCGATATGCCCATCAAGTTCTTCCCCATCAAGTTCGAGAAGCTGCGCCTGAAACTCGAAGCCGCCAAACGTGCAGGATATGACAAGGGCATTACTTTCGAGTTCAGTCACTTTATGAGCCCTCAATCCGCGTATATCCAGGCACATCATCTCTACAACCGCTACTGCGAGTACTTCGGCATCAATCCGAATCTTGCCTGAACGAGTTTCTGATTTATGATAGCAGCCGAGGAAATAGTCGCCGCTCTTGAATCTTTCGCCGACGAAAAGCAGAGGCAGAACCTCATGCGTTTTTTCAAGACAGGCAAGGGCGATTACGGTGAAGGCGATTGCTTTCTTGGTCTAAAAGTCCCGCAGACCCGTGCTGTTGTTAAGGAAGCACGGCTTGAAGTGCCGTTTGGAGAGATTGAAAAGCTTCTCGATTCGCGCTGGCATGAGGCAAGGCTCGCTGGTTTCTTACTGCTTGTGGAAGAAATGCTCACAGCACTGCCGAAAAGCAAAGATACCCCTATGAAGCATGCTTCACGCCGCGACGAACTGGCTGGCTTTTATCTCCGGCATGCCCGACGCGCCAACAACTGGGATTTGGTGGACATGACTTGTCCCAAAATCTTGGGTAACTGGCTTCTGTATCCCGGTGCAGACGGTAGTCTTCCGGATCGCGCGATTCTTGACAAGCTTGTCGCTTCCGACAATCTCTGGGAGCAACGCATCGGAATCGTTACCACATGGAAGCTTATACAGAAGGGGCAGTTCGACGATACCCTCCGTCTTGCCGAAAAGCTCCTCGACCATCCGCATGACCTAATCCATAAAGCTACCGGTTGGATGCTGCGCGAGGTCGGCAAGAAAGACATGGACGTTCTTCGTGACTTCCTTCATGAACATAGCTCCAGGATGCCACGGACGGCTCTGCGTTATGCCATCGAGAAAATGAAGCCTTCCGAACGGAAGTACTGGCTCGACGTTCCCCGAAGCCTGAAATAGCGATTCGTTTTACTATACGACGGATTTATCAGAATTAATCATTAATTTTGCAATCACAATGCCGGACGGCGGTATGTCTGCCACGCGCAGATAACCGCCGTCTCATATTCAGTCGTTAACTCAGATGCCTTTAATAGACAGGGAAACAGTTCAGAAGATTCTTGACGCCGCCGATATTGTGGAGGTTGTCAGCGACTTTGTGAAGTTGCGCCGCAGCGGTGCCAATTTCAAAGGTCTGTGTCCTTTCCATAGCGAGCGGACACCGTCGTTCTCTGTCAATCGTGCGCGCAATATATGCAAGTGCTTCAGCTGCGGCAAGGGCGGCTCGCCTGTCAACTTCATCATGGAGCATGAGCAGATGACATATAACGAGGCTCTGCGATATCTGGCACGCAAATACAACATTGAGATTGTAGAAAAAGAGCTCAGCGACGAGGAAAAGCAGGAAGCCACAAAGCGCGAATCATTATTGGCACTCAATGCATTTGCCAACGAGCACTTCCGCACCAATCTTGCAGAAACTATCGAAGGGCGCAGCGTGGCATTGCCGTATTTCCGTCATCGCGGGCTGTCGGATGCCATGATTGAGCGTTTTCAGCTCGGATATGCCATCGACAAGCCGACAGATCTTCTCGACGCGGCTCGCAAGAAGGGTTTCCGCGAGGAATTTATGGTTGAGCTTGGTCTTGAAGTTGAAAGTGAACGCGAAGGTCGCAAGAGTCTTTACGACCGCTACCGTAGCCGTGTGATATTCCCTATCCATTCGCTCTCGGGTCGTGTGGTAGGCTTCGGCGCGCGCACGATGCGCAGCGACAAGAACATCGCCAAATACGTCAATTCTCCCGAGTCGCCTGTCTACAGCAAGAAGCGGGAGCTTTATGGTCTTTTCCAGGCACGCAGCGCCATTGTTCGCGCCGACAAGTGCATCATGGTAGAAGGCTATCTCGATGTCATTTCGATGCATCAGGCAGGTGTTGAGAATGTCGTGGCTTCATCCGGTACTTCAATTACTGAGGAGCAAATACGTGTTGTTCATCGCTTTACAGAAAACGTCACGCTTATCTACGATGCCGATGCCGCTGGTATAAAAGCGTCACTTCGCGGCATAAACATGCTTCTTGCCGAGAAGATGAATGTGCGTGTGCTCGCATTGCCGCCGGGCGATGACCCTGACTCTTTCGCTCAGAATCATTCATCGGAAGAAGTCGCCTCCTATCTCGCCGCAAACGAGGTGGACATCATCACCTTTATGGTAGGTAAGCTCATGGCTGGAGTTAACGCAAATGATCCGACAGCGAAAGCAAAGGTAGTCAATGATGTTTTACGTACGGTTGCTTACGTTGACGAGCCTGTGAAACGTCAGGAATATATCTCGCAATGCTCTCGCTTGCTCGAAGTTCCCGAGGAAGTGCTCGTTAACCAGCTCAATATCTTCATAACCGGACGATATGAGGAAGCCGAAAAAGCCGCGCAACGCGACAAGGCGCGTGCTTCGGTTTCCGGCGTTGAAGAGCAGGGTGCCGACAGCGAGGAGAAAAAGACAGATGATGCACCTCTTCTCGACCTTACACAGAACACTCTCAAGCCATTCGAGCAGGAGCTCATACGATACATTGTCCGCTATGGACTTCTATATATCTTCGACATAACGAAAGGCGACGAGATATTGCCGGGTACGGTCTTTGACCTTATCGACAATGAGATGAAACTCGACGGTATCACGTTCGGATATCCTCCTTTCGCCAAGCTTATGGATGCTTTCCGTGTTATCCGCGATACAGAGTGGGCTCCTGAAAGGGCTCGCAAGCTTGCCTCGGTAGACGAAGAATGCGCGAGAATGCTTGAGCAGAAGCGCGACAAGATCCGTTCGGGCGCCGCAACCATGCAGCAGCTCGAAAAAGCCGATGAGGCTGCAAGAGCCGAGGTCGACGAATACCGAACCAACGCAATGAACGATTTCGACATGCATTTCGGACAGACCCGAGTTGTCAATTCCGATGACAACGATGTCCGCACTGTCGCCAACGAGCTGCTTGTGGAGCGTTATACTCTGTCGCGTATATATAGCCGCCAGGGAAAGATTGAGACCGAACAAGATCAACTCCGCAACCTTGTTCCCAGAGCGGTATTCGAGTTGCGGAGCGCCATTGTTGCCGGTATGATAAAGAATCTGAATAAGCAACTTATGAGTCTGACGGATGATGATGGGACGCGTGCAGCGGAGATTCTGGAAGACCTCGCCCGTTGCAAAGCTTACCAGCAGAGGCTCGGCAAGATGTTGGGCGAGAGAATAATTCTCCCGGCGGTCCGTTGATTTTTAGTCCTATTCGGGTACAGCCACGCGTCTGAACGTAAGGTCATGATTGTTGACCTCGCAACTCATCATGTCGCCGTGGTGAACCTTGATATCCTCGATTTTCTTGAATTTGAAGAATTCCTCGCGTATCGCGGGAGTAATCTGCATACGCCACTGCTCGGCGGCGGCAACTGTGAGAGAGTCGAGCACCGGACGCTCGACACCGGAAACGAGGTTCTCGGAGAATGTCACGCCGGCAGGGTCAACGACAACCTTGAGGGTCGACGGATCGAAAGAGAGAAGAATATCATCGTCATCGCCTTCTTCGTAGGCATAATGCGCGCTGACAGAAGCCGTGGCTGTTATATTGGTTTCGTAAGGCACATTGATTACATTAGGGTCGGAAGGTATTTGCTGAGTTACTTCAATCACGGCTGAGAAATCGGCGATACCTTGCTTTTTGTTTGCTTCAGCGGGTGCGAAGTCAACTGTAATTGTTGAAGTAGCGTCCGCGACGTCGGTGATTCCGTTTATCCTTTCGGGAGTCCCTTGCCATGTGCCGGCGAAACGGTCATATTTTGAGCATGACGATACAGCGGCGATGGTGCCGAGAACAAAAATAACAGTGAAAAAGCCGGGAGTAGAGAGTTTCATGATGCTTAGGAATGAATGTTTTGTTAAGAAACACTCACCCTGAGCATTTTGTTCGCTTTTATGCTTGGTTTTGCGGCAATGCTGAGGCAATTACTCGATATGATTCTTCCATTATCGAAGCGAGGTCATGAGTTGAGCCTTCGGCGGGGTAGATGGGTTTGTGAATTGTCAGCGTTATCTTGCCCGGACGAGGTAGGTTCCTGCCGCGGGGCATTACGTGGTAAGCGCCGTCGATTGTCAGAGGGACTACGGGCAGAGCAAACTCGACCGCGAGAGCATAGGCGCCGCGGCGGAACTGATGCATCTTGCCGTCGCGTGTGCGGGAGCCTTCCGGGAAGACGACGACTGACATGCCGCCGGCAAGACGTTTCTCGGCAGTTTCCATTGTCTCGCGTACTGCCGAGGGGCGTGAATTGTCGACGTATATGTGACCTGCTGTACGGCATGCATATCCGACAAGAGGAATTTTCTCGAGACTCTTCTTCATCATCCAGCGGAAGTTGTGTCCGAGATAACCGTAGATGGTGAAAATGTCGAAAGCGCCCTGATGATTCGCTACGAAGACGTATGAAGTCTTTTTGCTGATGTTTTCTTTGCCACGCATCTTAACCCGTACAAGACAGAGGATGCAGAATATCCGCGCCCATATATGACCGGGATAATAGCCCATCGAACGGCTGAAGCCTATCATGCTGCCTATGATTGTAAGGAGGGCTGCAACGATGGTGCATACAAGCAGCAGTGGA
>JAGBDG010000176.1 GCA_017937625.1 Muribaculaceae bacterium
CGGCAAGACCACATTCATCAACGCTCTCTGCGCCGCTCTTGGCGTCGACCCCGAGGAAACGGCGTCGCCTACCTTCGCCCTTATCAACGAATACCGCTCCGACACGACAGCCGAGCTTATCTATCACTTCGATTTCTACCGTATCGAGACTCTTGAGGAGGCTCTTGAGCTCGGTATCGAGGACTATTTCGACTCGGGTGCGGTCTGCCTCATCGAGTGGCCCGAACGCATAGCTCCCGCGCTTCCCGCCGACACCGTGACCGTTCAGATCAAGGTGAACGACGACGACTCGCGCACGCTGACAATCTCGGAATGAGTCTGAACATCATCGCACCTGCCGAGTGCGGCTCCACGAGCGCTGTGCTTGCCGCCATGACCGACGCGCCGGCAGGTACGGTTGTCGTTACCGACTGCCAGACGGCGGGTCGCGGTCAGCGAGGCAACACATGGGAGGCTGAGCCGGGCAAGAACCTTACTTTCTCCATTCTTCTGCGTCCCGTGGCGTTTCATGCGGCGCGCCAGTTCGAGCTGTCGATGCTCGTGGCGCTCGCTGTCGCCGATGTGGTCGACCGCCGCTTCATGCTGGCGGGGATAGCGGAGCGCACTACAGTCAAATGGCCCAACGACATCTATGTGGGCGACAAGAAGATATGCGGCACGCTGATAGAAAACAAGCTGTCTGGCAAGAATATCGAGCGCTCCATCGCCGGCATAGGGCTTGACGTGAACCAGCTTGTCTTCACGTCCGACGCGCCCAATCCTGCGTCCATGATTCATTATCTCGGTCGTGCGACGCCGCTGCGTCCGCTCCTTGAGGAGGTCTGCGGCGAAATAATGTCGGCGTGCGACGCCTACATGCTCTCGCCCGAACCCGAGGTGCTTCTGGCGCGCTTCAAAAGCCGTCTCTACCGAGGCGACGGACGTCTTTATCTTTTCCGTGAGCCGGGCGGCGAGCCCTTCGAGGCTTCAATCACCGACATCGCCCTCACCGGACATCTCACCCTCAGCAACCGCCGCACCTACGCCTTCAAAGAAGTCGCGTACATTATCTGAGAATAGTTAATGTCTCCTGTGACACCTATGTGAACCATGAAAGCGAACGGCAGGACTTCCGCAGGATTTCACGATATAAGTATTGCATATTCGGAATTTTATGGTAAATTTGCGGATATGTTGCCGATTACGGCAGCGAGAAATTATGGAAAGCGTTTATCCGTGCCGACTAAGTCAGCCGATACAGACTCCTACGTTTTTTCCTTTTTACATAACCTTACCGCCAACGAGAGGATGACCGCGGCACATTCTAATCATGAATAAACGAGCCTTCTTGTTTTTAATAGCGTCAACAGCGTTGACAAGTCTCAGCGCCATGTCGCATCTTACGCTCTGTCCTGACGGTTCTGGCAATCTGAAAGAGCTTCTTCTTCAGTCGGATACAGACGGTCTTGAATCTCTCAAAGTTGTAGGCAAGATGAAGGCAGCCGACTGGGCATATCTTTCCTCCAACTCAGGAATAATCTCGTATGTAAAAGAGCTTGACCTTTCTGAGGCAGAAATATCATACGATGGCGAGGTGTACGGGTCTTTGGCAGAGAGCACGGGAAGCATGGGCGTCATGCACATGGAGGAATACCGTTTCTGGCAAGTCGACTCTGTCGCATCGCGATATACTCTGGACGGCACTGTATGGGAGTACTGGGGGAACAACGTGGCAGGTGCGTTCAAGGGCACATCATACGAAAAAATCATTCTGCCTAAAACTCTGGCAGGCATAGGTCGCAACGCATTCATGGATTGTAAGAACCTGAAAGAAGTCGTGCCCGGAGGCAACGAAAAATATGTAGGTGAAGGGGCATTTTATAATTCAGGCGCTTTGTCCAAGCTTGAATTGCCGGCTTCGGTCGATTCCATCGGATTTAAGGCGTTTTATGGTGCCGGTAATGCGTTGACTTTTGACCTGTCGCATGTAGAGAAAATTGTGGAAAACGCTTTTGAGGCATCCGGTGTAAGTGAAGTAATTTTATCGGAATTGATCAGTGAACTCCCGTTCAGATGTTTTTACCAATGTAATCAACTGCGTTCGGTAGAGATAGGAAGTGGTCTGAAGGCAATTGGCGGTGATGCTTTCGGCGAGTGCGTCGCGCTTGAGTCTGTCTTGCTTCCTGAAGGACTTGAGAGAATAGAAACAGGAGCCTTTTCGCGCTGCAAGTCATTGTCGGGATGTACATTGCCCGAAAGTGCAAGAATTATTGGCGACGGTGCTTTCAGTGGGTGCGAGAAACTTGAATCAATCAACATTCCGAAAGGAATAGAGGAGATGGGCGGCTCGGCTTTTAAAAATACGCCTTTCGAGAAGACGTTGCGGTCGGAAAACGGCATTGTATATATAGGTCATATAGCATACGACGTTTCCCCCGATATGCCCGAAGATGTAGAAATCAAGGAAGGCACAAAAGTGCTTGCCAGCCAATTGTTCTATCTCAAAAACCTTAACGGAGATACATCGAATGAACGACTCAAAAGCGTCAAGTTGCCGTTGACACTTACACATATCGGCGAGTACGCGTTCTACGACTGTAAGCTGCAGAATATTACACTGCCCGAAGGACTTGAAAAAATAGGCAACAGTAGTTTTAAAAATGTTGAGCTCGAAAATATAAAGCTGCCGAGTTCCCTGAAAATAATAGGAGACGAGGCTTTCTATATGACAGACGCATCTTATGAGCCAAAGCTCCGTGAAGTAGTCTTTCCCGACGGCTTGGAAATAATAGGCACAAATGCTTTTGGAAGGCATCCTCTTAAATCCGTCACTTTGCCCGAAAGTCTGAAGCTATTAGGCGGCGGAGCTTTCAGCGACAATAATAATCTGGTGTCGGTAGATTACAAATGTCGTGATGCGGTATCCACAGGTGCTCCGTTCTGGGGTTCAAGCTGCGACAAGCTGACGTTTTATGAGGGAGTTGAGTCAATTCCGTCAAGTCTGTTTGAGAACGCGACGCTTGGAGTACAGTCTCTTGTTATTCCTGAGGGTGTCAAGAGGATAGGTGACAAGGCATTCGACGAGGCTTCTTCAATCAAAGTATTATCGCTCCCGACATCGCTTGAAAGTATCGGAAACTCCACTTTTTACGGCGTCAGGATAGAGGAACTGACACTTCCCGAGAACGTAAAATTTATCGGCGACAATGCCTTCGGCTTCAACAACTGTCTGAAAACCGTCAACTTCAATTGCCGCCATGCGGTTTCGAGAGACGAGATTGTCGAGACGCAATTCGGACCCGAGCGCCGTCTCGGAGTCCCATTCGCCGATTCGACATGTGACAGCCTTGTATTGGGCGAAAACGTGGAATTTTTAATGCCGTATTTCATGGCAGGCAAGTGGGGCGCATGGAAAAACATCAAGACTGTCGATCTGTCGCAGGTCGACGTTATTGGCGAGCATGCCTTCGAATACACCTTGCTTGAAAGTGTAGTTCTGCCCGAAAAGATGGATGAGATTGCCGACGGGCTTTTCTACGAATGCTACGCGCTGTCATCTGTACGAATGCCTGTTTCATGCCGGCGCATCGGTAACTATGCATTCAGCGGCTGCTATCCTCTTAATCCAGGGCGCCTTCTGACGGAAGACCTTGAAGAAATCGGAGAACTTGCTTTTCTGCGCTGCAAGGGATCGGATTATGACGCCGTACGCAACCGTTGGGAGAGCCTGGTGCTCCCGCCGACGATAAGAAGAGTGGAAAACCGTGCCTTCTCGGGCTGTTCGGGTGTGACCACAGCGTTCATTCCCTCGACGATAGAGTATCTTGGCAAATCGAGCCTCGCTTTCGCCGAGGATTTCGGAACGATAAAAAAGGTGATAATGATGCGCGAGACACCTTTCACCGATGTCGGGACTCCCTTCAGTGCCGAATACGACGGCATCCAGTCGAAATGGACGGCAGTGGTTCCTGAAGGCTGCAAGAGCCTTTACGCCGCCTGCAGCGGTTGGAGCAACCTGAATATTGAAGAGAACGGTACATTAACGGCAGATCCGGAGAATGTGTTCAATGTGAACTTCGGAGATCTTCGTATCCCGGAAGGCGGCGACGGAAACGGGCTTGTGGATACGGAGGGCAGAATAGTCGGCGGAGTCTATTATGCGTTGCCGAGTCCGAACGTCAGCGACTGGGAAGGAGAACCTGCGCCTGTGCTGTCGATATGGAATGGCTGCAACGAGGAAGACGCTCAGAAACTTCATGGCGCTCGCCCGGATACTCATTATATCTATGACTTTTTTACCGGTCTCGGTGTCTTGCTTCCTCCTGTGAAGGGATGCATAGAAATGGACACGCGTCTGGACAGCAGACAAATGAACATTCTTATCGACGGGCACGACGTGACGTCTATCACCGGAAGTTCAGAACGAGCCACGCATTATATCAATTTTGACCTTTCCGAGCCTACACTCGCATGGTTTTATCTTTCCGAACAGGATAATGCGACGGGTGCCCATATTTTCAAGCTCGCCGTTCATCCCAATCAGGACGTAAGCGGCATCGAGACTGCAGTACCGGAGCAGGAAACTGAAGTAACTGACAGATATGATATCACCGGACGGAAAGTCACCGGCAAAGGACATGGTCTGGTTATAGAGAAATATAGTGATGGGTCGGTACGCAAAGTCGTCAGATAGATCCAAGACTTAAGACACTATAAAATCCCGGCAGTCCACAGTGGGCTTGCCGGGATTTTTGTGGTAGATAACCTTGTCAGTCTTTGGAGCGGCGGGCGGAGAGGGCGACGCCTACGAGGGCTATGGCGAGGAGGCAGAGGATGATGGTGAGGTACTTGCTGCGCTCCGACTCCTCATGTTTGTTGTTGTCGGTGCCGGGAGTATATTCGGGATTGATGTTGGCGGCTACGTCTTCCTTGGTGTAGGCGTGGCGGAAAGCCTTGAGCTTGTCCCATGCGCCTCTGGTGAAATCGGGGTATTCGACAGGTTCGGAGCCGTTTTCTATCGAGATTTCTGAAAGTGGCGAGAGTGCGCACCATTCGGCGAGGTCGTAGACGTCCATGTCGAGAGGCAGGCCGTTCCGCAGACAGTAGACGAGGCGGTAGTCCATTATGAAGTCCATGCCGCCGTGTCCGCCGACTTCCTTTGCCATACGTCCCATCTCACGGACGAGCGGATGTGTGTATTTCTCCTCGAGGGCGGCTCGCTGCTCGTCGCTGATGCATGAATGACGGTCGAGAACGGTGTGGTCGGGGATTACGCCTGCTTCCATTTCCTCAGGCTCGAAGGCATACTGCTCGACAGGATATTTGGAGGCGAAGCCCTTGGTGCCTACGAGCTGATACATGCGGCTGTAGGGACGGGGATTGACAACGTCGTGCTGGATATGGATGGTCTTGCCCCTGGCGGTGCGGAGCATGCTCATGGTGTGGTCGCCGGACTTATATCCTTCGGCGCTTTTGCCTGTCGCCCTTTCGTATTCCACGGGACCGGCGAAAGGATCGGTGTCCATAGCCACGACCGACACGAGGCGGTCGCCGCGGTGTATGTCGAGGAGCTGGCAGGCTGGACCGAATCCATGGGTAGGATAGACGTCGCCGCGGTGGGCGTGGTTGTATTCCGAACGCCATTTGCGCCAGTAAACGGGCCAGAACTCGTGAAGGTTGTGGATGTAGGAGCCTTCGGCATGGATGACATCGCCGAACAGACCGTTCTGAGCCATGTTGAGGGTGTTGAGCTCGAAGAAGTCGTAGACGCAGTTCTCGAGCATCATGCAGTGGCGGCGCGTGCGCTCTGATGTGTTGACGAGATCCCATATTTCATCGAGGGACAGCGCCGCGGGCACCTCGATGGCGACATGCTTGCCTTTCTCCATGGCGTATTTGGCGATGGGATAGTGGTGTACCCAGTCGGTGGCGACATATACGAGGTCGATGTCGCCGCGGTCGACGAGTTGCTTCCATACGGCGGTGTCGCCGGAGTATGCGGCAGCGTCGGGGAGTCCGGCGCGTCGCAGAATCTGCTGGGTGGAGTCGACGCGCTCAGGCTCGACGTCGCAGAGCGCCATGACCTTCGTGCCGGGAATATGGAGAAAGCGCTCCACGGCGTTGGGTCCGCGCATGCCCAGTCCGACGAATCCGACGCGGACGGTGTCGATGGGTTCGGCTGCGAAGGCAACCATATCTTCCTGCCCTTCGGGACGTTCGGGCGACGGAACTGTGATTATTGCATTTGCCTGCAAAGTAAGGACGGCAGCGGCAAAGAACAGAACGGTTCTTGTCAATTTCATGGTATATGTGTTGTTTTATCTATGTAGAGGTTTATCTTGTGCAAAATTAATGCTATTTTTGCATAAGATAAGCAAATATCATGAAAAAACAACTCGACATAATCGGTTCTTTCGCCTATGAGGGTACTGCGACCGACATCCGTCCGCTCGGCAACGGACTCATCAACGACACATTTCTTGTACAGACTGCCGGTGACGCGCCGGACTATGTGCTGCAGCGCATCAACAGCTCTATATTCCGCGACGTCGACGGCATGCAGCGCAATATCGACGCCGTGACAGCCCACATACGCGCCAAACTGCGGGCGCGGGGCGCAAAAGACATCGACCGCCGTGTGCTTCGCTTCGTGCCGTGCCGCGCGACAGGCAAGACATACTTTTTCGACGGCAAGGACTACTGGCGCATGTCGGTGTACATTCCCGGTACGGTGACGGTAGAGGAAGTGACGCCAGATACCGCGCGTAGCGCCGGACGCGCTTTCGGAGAGTTCGAAGGGATGCTCGCCGACCTCGACGCCGACATGACTGAGACTATACCCGGCTTCCACGACATGGAGCTGCGTCTGCGCCAGCTGCGCGAGGCTGTCGCCGCTGACCCGGCGGGAAGACTCGGGAGCGTGCGCGACATTGTCGACGCGATAGAGGCTCGTGCCTTCGAGATGACTGCCGCCGAACGTCTCGGCGCCGAAGGCAAGCTGCCGAAGCGCCTATGCCATTGCGACACGAAGGTGAACAACATGCTGCTCGACGAGAAGACGGGCGAAGTGCTCTGTGTGATTGACCTCGACACGGTCATGCCGTCGTATGTTTTCAGCGACTACGGCGACTTCCTGCGCACGGGCGCCTGTACCACTGCTGAGGACGAGCCGGACACGACGAAGATTGATTTCGACATGGACATCTACCGCGCTTTCACGGAAGGTTATCTCGAATCGGCGACGTTCCTGACCGAACTTGAGCGGGAGATGCTGCCGTATGCGGCGCGTCTGTTCCCCTATATGCAGGCGGTGCGCTTTTTGACAGACTATATCAACGGCGACGTCTACTACAAGACTGCGTATCCGGAGCATAACCTCGTCCGTACCCGCGCCCAGCTCGCCCTCCTCGCCGCAATCGACAGGAAAGTTAAAAATTGAGAATTAAAAATTAGGATGCCGGACTTATTTTTTCAGTCAAAAATTTTGTCCAAGGTAACAAAATCGTTACTTTTGTGTTGTATTTATAAAGTGCATTGAAATTATGAAAATCTCAGAGCTGACGAGACTCATCTCAGCTGCCGGATGCTATCTCCTGAAACACAAGACCCGGCATGATCTATGGATCAATCCGGCTACGGGAGAAACATTTCTTATACCGCGTCATCAGTCAGAAGAAGTTCCGAAAGGGCTTGAGAGAGCTGCGAAGAAATGGGCGGGAGTTGAGTAATTCAATGTGTTTAAGAATATGTAAATTGAACGGATATTATGAAAATTAAGGCTATAGTAGAAAGAAATGACAACAATTTTTATGCAATTACAAGCGACGATGTGATTGCAGGTTGTCATTTTGGCGGTTATGGCTATTCAGTTCAGGAGGCAAAGACTGATTTTATGGAAGGAATCAGAGAGTCCCTTGAAACTGCAAAAGAGTTGGGCAAGGAAGTAAACGTTAAACCGGAGGAAATAGAGGTGGAATTCCGCTATGATATACCCTCGTTTTTTAATTATTTCGACTGGATAAATATCTCGGCTTTTGCCAAGCAGGCAGGGATAAATGAGTCGAAGATGCGGGCTTATAAAGCTGGACTTGCGACCGCTTCTGAAAACACGCTTACAAAAATTCTGTCGACCATAAGGACGATGGGAGCCGCTATGAGCGCCGTGACCTTGTAGTCACGAGGCGTCAGCTTTTACAATATTACGGGTGTGTTCCGAGGAGCGCACCCGTTTTAGTTTTTAAGAGGGTGCTAACGTTTCCTTTTGGAACGGTTGTAACAGGCTTCGGAGAGGGCGCGCTCGGAGGCGTTTATCTCGCGAAGGGCGGGGACATTGATGTAGCGCTGACCGCTGCCTCGGCTGATGGGGAAGACGAGTTTCTTGAGTTCGTCGGCGTCCTCGCTGCGACGGCTGCGTGGATGGTCAACCGTAGCCGAGACGTCGGCGGGAATGCTGTCGAGCGTGACCTCCACCACATGTGAGCAGGGCGGATAACCGATGTTCGCCCACATGCGCATCTTGTCGGGAGTCTCGCCCGGGAGAAGACCTTCTATCACTATCGATGACGTCGACGAATGGCGGGGCACGAAGTCCTGGTCGACAATCCATTCATCTTCGCCTTCGAGCGCGTCCCGCCGGGTGAGCGAGTTGTAGAACGAACGGCTCACGCCCTCGGTAAGCGACGCAGGCGTGAGGCTCCCGGTGGATATCTGGGCACCGAGAAGGTCGAGAACGTTGCCGTGGCGGATATAACCCATGCCTTCGTCGGTGGTGCCGCTGTAGGCGAAGTTTGTGCGCACCATCACGCCGTCGTGAGCTTCGTCGAGGTTGTAGCGGACAATGTTGTAGTCGTCGGTCTCGAAATATGCGCCGTTGCCCTCGGCATCCATGACTCCGAAGCATGTGCGGACGCCCATGGGCTTGGGCAGTTTCACAAGAAACTCCTCGAAATCGTCGACGCTGCGGCATTTGGAGAGTGCCGCTGCCATGACGAATCCCTCGCGGTCGATGAAGTCGGGCTTATTGGGCGGAAGATTGTATGCCACGGTGTTTATTATTGCGAATCCGGCATCGTTCATGCCCATCCACGCCTCGTCGAGGGCGAGGCTGTCGCCGCCGTTGAAGAGTCCGACATAGCCTATGCCGCCTTCCGGCTCGACGCGGTAGAGGAAGTTGTTTTCTGCCGATGTGTCGCGGTGCTTCCATATCATAGGGCGCCCGGAGGCGCTTTTGGCTCCGGACACTATCATAGACGTGCATGCCGCCGCATCTCCTGCCGCAAGCAGTACCGTCAAAATCAATATTCTGATAACGCTTTTCATTTGCTTGCAAAATTAAATCTTTTGCCGGTCAAAAACAAAAATACTCGGTGACCGAAAAATTTATTAAGTATCTTTGTCTGGAGAATTTTCGTAAATTTTTTATAAATTTGCGCATGGAACCGACTCAAGATAACGAGATAATAATTTATCAGCCTGACGAAACTCTGAAACTTGATGTCAGGGTTGAGGGTGATACCGTTTGGCTCAACCGAAATCAAATTGCAGAATTATTTGGAAGAGATGTCAAGACAATAGGTAAGCACGTCGCCAATGCACTTAAAGAAGAATTAGCTGGAATTTCAGTTGTCGCAAAATTTGCGATAACTGCAGCTGACGGCAAAACATATCAAGTGGAGCACTATAATCTTGAGATGATTACATCTATCGGGTATAGGGTTAAGTCGGCAAGAGGTGTACAATTTAGAGCATGGGCGAACAAGGTGTTGAAGGAGTATCTTCTTCGCGGCTATGCCGTCAATCAACGGTTGATGCAACTTGAAGATCGAATTGACCGCCATTTTTCTGAGTATGACCGCCATTTCTTACAGCTCGATGAAAAGGTGGATTTCTTTGTCAGGGCAGCATTGCCTCCAAAGGAGGGCATTTTCTTCGACGGTCAGATTTTCGATGCTTATGCTTTTATTGCCGGTTTGATTCGCAAGGCAAAACGCCGAATCGCGGTTATCGACAGTTATGTCGACGATTCTGTGCTTGTGCAACTCTCAAAGCGGAGTCAGGGTGTGACGGTGGATATATACGACGGAAGGATTTCAGACCAGCTGCGCCAGGACGTAGAGCGACACAACCTACAGTATCCGGGCGTCACTTTGCATGCCTGCAACAAGGCTCACGACCGTTTTCTGATAATTGACGAAGATGTCTATCATATCGGGCACTCGCTCAAGGACCTCGGCAAAAAGTTGTTCGCATTCTCCAAGATGGATGTAATGACCGGTTCGGAACTGCTGTCCAGACTCTGAATAATAGCTGTGTCACAACAGAAGCATATCATGCACTTTCTTTATAATTTTAATGCACATGCGCGGATTTTTTACAATCATACTGGCGGTCATAGTGATGTTTTCGGCTTCGGCGACCGTAAATAACCCCTGGTCTATCAGAGTTTCGGGAGTGGTATATGGGCAATCAGTGCCAAAAACTCTTATAGTCAATGAATGTGACATCAGCGATAAAAGCGAACGATGCATTGCTGAACTTGACAGCGCTGGACGTTTCGACGTGCGCATACCGTTTTATTACGGTCATACTTTTACCGTCAATTACAATCGCAGGCTGTTTATAAATGCATACGCAGAGCCGGGCGATTCTGTTTTTGTATGTATCGACGCGACAAAGTCGCCTGTTGAATTTCATCTTTCTGGCGCCCATGCCCGGCTTAATGAGGAGTATTCGCACGCTTTTCAGGTGCTGTCTCCGAACTATTATGATGTGCAGCTTGCGCCCGACACGGTGCCGCTGGCTGACTATATGCCGAAGTTTAAAAGTGAGATAGACCGGTTGAAGAC